>NZ_JAXXBR010000086.1:0-59663 GCF_037242085.1 Alitiscatomonas sp.
GGTACTATATGGAAAGCCGGCTGATGGGCCGGTCGGCGGGCTTTGGAAAGCTTTTGTGGGGCTTTTCCCGCCATTACCTGAATATCGTGCTGACCATGTTCCTGCGGGACCTGATCATCGTCGGCGGAACGTTTTTATGCGTGCTGCCGGGGCTCTATTTTGCCTACTGCTACTACATGGTGCCTTATATCCTGGCGGAAAATCCGGAAATGAAGCCCATGGAAGCCCTGCGGCTTTCCAAGCAGATGATGGAGGGCCATAAAATGAACACATGGCTGCTGGAAATGTCCTTTTTGGGATGGATGTTCCTGGGGGCCATGGCCTGCGGCGTGGGAACCTTCTTCGTGCTCCCGTATTACTACGCCACCTTTGCGGAGCTGTACGCAGTGCTCCGGGCGCCTTACGGCGGGGAGTTAAACGGCTTCGGATATCCGGAGGTGGTACCCACAGGCAGCTTTGGCGGAACGTATGTAAACCAGGCAGACAGCGCCGGAAACGGCCAGTACGGCGGTTACGGCCAGACACAGGGAGGTGCAGACTATGTCGATCATCCACAAGGGAGGTATGGATCCGGCGGAATTTGCGGGCAGGACCATGTACCGTGTAATGGAAACGAAGCAGATGCAGAAGGAAGCGGAGTATTCGGTGGAGGACAGAGTGAAGGAGCGTCCGGCTGGACCGAAGCTTCGGGACAGGGTGAGGAGCATCCTGCAGAAGATCAGAGGGACGAGAGCATAAAGCGGTCCGAGGGCGGCCCGGGCCGGGGATACTACCTAAACGGCGTGTTCCATCCCTACTCAGAGGAGGAAGATAACTAATGGCAAAGGTTTATACATTCCTGGCGGATGGAATGGAGGAAGTGGAATGCCTGGGCGTGTGCGACGTACTGGCCCGGGCCGGCGTGGAGGTAAAGCTGGTGTCTGTCATGGGAAGACGCCAGGTGACCGGCTCCCATGGGTTCACGGTCACAGCCGACGCGCTGTTTGAGGAGATCACCGACGATGCCGACGTGCTGTTCCTGCCCGGAGGACTCCCGGGGGCAGACCATCTGCGGGACCATGAGGGCCTGGCGGCCATGCTGAAGGCCCACGGGGCAGCCGGGAAACGTCTGGCAGCCATCTGTGCGGCTCCGGGCGTCCTGGGAGGCCTGGGACTTTTAGAAGGGCGCAGGGCCACCTGCTTCCCCGGCTTTGAGGAGAAGCTTGCCGGAGCTGTCTGCACCGGGGAGGGCGTTGTCACCGACGGCCCCGTGACCACCGGAAAGGGCATGGGCTGGTCCCTGGACCTGGGGCTTGAGCTGGTGCGTCTCCTTATAGACGGAGAAACAGCGGAAGCCTTAAAAAAGAAGATCCAGTATGACCGTGTTTAGGGCGCTTTTTTAAAAAATAATACTAGTATTTCTAAAAACAGTATGATATAATGCTAAATTGAAGTGTAACGCCCAGAGTGACGGCGTTTCGATATTGGACGGATATGGAAGCCATGTCCGGTACAGATATATTTAAGGAGGAACCCATACAATGAGTTTACAGGTAGAAAAGTTGGAGAAGAATACGGCGAAGCTTACCATCGAAGTGCCGGCAGAAAAATTTGACGCAGCTGTGAAGAATGCTTACAATAAGAGCAAAAGCAGATTCAATATCCCGGGCTTCAGAAAAGGCAAAGCTCCCTTTGAAATGATCAAAAAGATGTACGGAGCAGGCGTATTCTTTGAAGACGCGGCCAACGAAGTGATCGACGAGAGCTATCCGGACGCTGCAAAGGAGAGCGGACTTGTGATCGTTTCCCGCCCCACTGTGGACGTTACCCAGATCGAAGAGGGTAAGGATTTCATCTACACAGCCGTTGTGGCTGTAAAGCCGGAAGTGACCCTGGGCCAGTACAAGGGCGTAGAGGTACAGAAGGTGAAGGCAGATGTGACAGACGCAGATATCGACGCAGAGATCAACAGCGTGAGAAATAAAAACTCCCGTCTGGTGACCGTTGAGGACAGAGCCGTTGAGAACGGCGATCTGGTGACCATCGACTTCGACGGCTATGTGGACGGAAAGAGATTCGACGGCGGAAAGGGCGACGATTATCCCCTGACCATCGGCTCCCACACCTTCATCGATACCTTCGAGGAGCAGCTGATCGGTAAGAACATCGGCGAGGAGTGCGACGTAAACGTGACATTCCCGGCTGAGTACCATGTAGAGGACTTAAAGAACAAACCGGCTGTATTCAAGGTAAAGGTAAAAGAGATCCAGAAGAGAGAGCTTCCGGAGGTGAACGATGAGTTCGCCAGCGAAGTATCCGATTTCGATACACTGGAAGAGTACAAGAACGATTTAAGAGTAAAACTCCAGGATGAGAAGCAGAAAGCCGCTGACACAGAGATAGAGAACCGTGTTGTGGATAAGGTGGTTGAGAACGCTTCCATGGAGATCGCTGACCAGATGGTTGACGAGGAAGTCAACGGTATGTTAAACGACTATGTGCGCAGACTGGAAAGCCAGGGCATCTCCTTCAAGCAGTATGCAGAGATCACAGGCATGACTGCAGAAAAGATCGGCGAGCAGATGAAGCCCCAGGCTTTAAAGCGGATCCAGACAAGACTGGTACTGGAGGCTGTTGTAAAGGCTGAGAACATCACTGCCAGCGATGAGGATGTGGACGCACAGTTCGACAAGATGGCTGAAGCCTACAAGATGGAGAAGGACCAGATCAAGGGTATGTTCGGCGAAGAGCAGATCGCCCAGATGAAGGAAGACCTGGCTGTACAGAACGCCATCACCTTCCTTGTAAAAGAGGCAGCTCTGACCGAATAGTCAGAGGTTTCAGTTTTAGAATACGCAGGAGAAACGGGGGTTGCTGCAGCTATGCTGTGACAATCCCCTGTCAAATGTTATGAGCAGGAGGAGAGAATATGAGCTTAGTACCTTACGTACTGGAATCCACCAGCAGAGGCGAGCGTTCCTATGACATTTATTCCAGACTTTTAAAAGACAGGATCATCTTCCTGGGAGAAGAGGTCAATGACGTGACCGCCAGCCTTGTGGTGGCACAGCTTCTGTTCCTGGAGTCTGAAGACCCCAATAAGGATATCAATCTGTACATCAACAGCCCCGGCGGCTCCGTTACAGCCGGTATGGCGATCTACGATACGATGAATTATATCAAATGCGACGTATGCACTACCTGTATCGGAATGGCAGCCAGCATGGGCGCATTCCTGCTTTCCGGCGGCGCCAAAGGAAAGCGGTTCGCTCTCCCCAATGCTGAGATCATGATCCACCAGCCCTCCGGCGGAGCCCAGGGCCAGGCCACAGAGATCAACATCGCGGCTGAGCATATTTTAAAGACCAGAAAGAAATTAAATGAGATCCTGGCTGCCAATACAGGCAAGCCTCTGGAGACCATCGAAAGAGATACAGAGAGGGATAATTACATGTCCGCCCAGGAGGCCATGGAATACGGTCTCATTGACCGCGTGATCACTGGACATTAATATGGAAATTTTTAGAATTGAGGTGTGAACATGCCAGTAAGACCTGAAGACAAGATCCGTTGTTCCTTCTGCGGAAAAAGCCAGGAGCAGGTCAGAAAGATGATCGCAGGCACTGGAAATAATGTATTTATCTGTGATGAATGTATTGAGCTGTGCAGCGAGATCCTGGAAGAGGAGCTGGGTCCCGAAGGGGAGGAAGCGCCGGATTTCGCAGGAATCAATCTGTTAAAGCCCAAGGAGATCAAGGAGTTCCTGGACCAGTACGTGGTGGGACAGGAGGAGGCCAAAAAGGTCCTGTCTGTGTCTGTATACAACCACTATAAGAGGATCACCTCCCAGAGGGAATCCGACATCGAGCTCCAGAAGAGCAATATCCTGATGTTGGGCCCCACAGGCTCTGGAAAGACCTACCTGGCCCAGACCCTGGCAAAGCTTTTAAATGTTCCCTTTGCCATCGCCGACGCCACCACCCTCACGGAGGCGGGATACGTGGGCGAGGATGTGGAGAACATCCTGTTAAAGCTGATCCAGGCGGCGGACAACGATGTGAGCCGGGCGGAGTACGGGATCGTGTATATCGATGAGATCGATAAGATCACCAAAAAGAGCGAGAATGTCTCCATTACCAGGGACGTTTCCGGCGAAGGCGTACAGCAGGCTCTCCTTAAGATCCTGGAGGGAACTGTTGCCAACGTTCCTCCCCAAGGCGGAAGAAAGCATCCCCAGCAGGAGCTGATCCCCATTGACACCACCAATATCCTGTTCATCTGCGGCGGGGCCTTTGACGGCCTGGAGCGGATCGTGGAATCCAGGATGGAGGCCAGCACCATCGGCTTTGGCGCCAAGATCGCCGACCGGAAGCACATGGATGTGGGGGCCCTGTTAAAGCAGGCCATGCCCCAGGATCTGACCAAATTCGGCCTGATCCCGGAATTTGTGGGCCGTGTGCCGGTGATGGTATCCCTGGATCTTCTGGACGAGGACGCCCTGGTGAAGATCCTGACAGAGCCGAAAAACGCCATTACCAAGCAGTATCAGAAGCTGTTTGAGCTGGATGACGTGAAGCTGGAGTTTACCCCCGAGGCGGTCCATTCCATCGCCCATATGGCAGTGGAGAGAAAGACCGGGGCCAGGGGACTGCGTTCCATCATGGAAAACGTCATGATGGATATGATGTATGAGATCCCGTCGGATTCCAATGTGGGGATCTGTACGGTGACCAGCGACGCAGTGGAAGGAAAGGGAAAGCCGGAGATCGTATACCGGGATCTGACGGTTCCCAGAAAGAACCTTTTAGGCAGATCAAAGAAAGACAGTAAGGGCGAGATCGCCTGATAGAGACGGGCTGCTGCAAAGCGAACAGGTTTTACAGCGGCCCATTTTTTCTATATATACAAAAGGAGAATGTTCATGGATGAAAAATTGATGACGCTGCCGGTCATTGCGCTCAGAGGGCTGACAGTGCTTCCTGAGATGATCCAGCATTTTGATATCAGCCGGGACAAGTCCATCAGCGCCGTGGAGCACGCCATGGTGGGAGAGCAGAAGGTGTTCCTGGTGACCCAGCGCCAGATCGAGGAGGAGGATCCCGATGCCTCCGGCCTGTTCCAGATCGGTACCATCGCCAGGATCAAGCAGCTGGTGAAGATCCCCGGCGGCCTGGTCCGGGTCATGGTGGAGGGCCTGGAAAGGGCAGAGCTTATCAATCTGCTCCAGGATGATCCGTATCTGGAGGCCGAGGTGGCAGAAGCGCCTCTGATGGAAGAAAACCTAAGCGATACTGTAAAGGAGGCCATGGCCCGCATCGTCAAGGAGAAGCTGGAAGAGTTTGGAAACGGCAATCCCAAGACGGTCAAGGACTTCATGGGCGGGCTTATGGCCATTACGGATCTGAACGAGCTGCTGATCCAGACGGCCGGTCAGTTCCCCTGGGAGTATACGGTGAAGCAGGAGCTTTTGGAGTGCGGTTATGTGAGCCATCTGTATGACCGGGTGGTCTATTATCTGATGCGGGAGATCGAGATCTTAAAGATCAAACGGGATTACCAGGGAAAGGTAAAGGCCAGCATTGACAAAAACCAGAGAGACTATATTTTAAGGGAAGAGCTTAAAGTGATCCAGGAGGAGCTGGGGGAGGAGTATACCGGCTCCGACGCAGACAGCTTCCTGGAGCAGCTGGAGAAGCTCAACGCAGATAAGGAGACGAAGGAAAAGATCCGCAAGGAGATCATGCGCTTCAAGGCGATGCCCGGCGGAAGCCAGGAGGCCAACGTGCTGCGGACCTACATCGAAACAGTGCTGGAGCTTCCCTGGAAAAAGACGTCCCGGGACAACCAGGATATCCGCCATGCGGAAAAGATCCTGGAGGAGGACCATTACGGACTGGAAAAGGTCAAGGAGCGGGTGCTGGAATATCTGGCAGTCCGGGTCCTGACCAAAAAGGGGACCAGCCCCATCCTCTGCCTGGTGGGCCCGCCGGGAACAGGAAAGACCTCCATCGCCCGGTCGGTGGCCAGGGCATTAAATAAGAAATACGTCCGCATCAGCCTGGGCGGCGTCCATGACGAGGCGGAGATCCGCGGTCACAGGAAGACGTATGTGGGCTCCATGCCGGGCCGGATCGCCGAGGCCATGCGCCAGGCGGGCGTGGCCAATCCGCTGATGCTTCTGGACGAGATCGATAAGGTATCCGGCGATTACAAGGGAGATGTGGCGTCGGCGCTCCTGGAGGTCCTGGATGGAGAGCAGAACGTGAAGTTCAGGGATCACTATGTGGAGATCCCCCTGGATCTTTCCGGCGTTCTCTTTATCGCCACAGCCAACACCACCCAGACCATCCCCGGCCCTCTTCTGGACCGTATGGAGGTGATCGAGGTATCCAGCTATACGGAAAATGAAAAGTTCCATATTGCCAGGAACTACCTGGTGACCAAGCAGCTGGAGCGGAACGGGCTGGATAAAGGAAAGCTCACCATCAGTGATAAGGCCCTGGAAAAGATCATCCACAACTATACCAGAGAGGCCGGCGTCCGGAACCTGGAGCGGCGGATCGGAGAGATCTGCCGGAAGGCGGCCAGGGAATTCCTGGAGAGGGATAAGACCTCTGTACGGGTGACCGAGGCCAACCTGGAAAAATACCTGGGCAAGGAAAAGATCACCTTTGAGGACGCCAACCAGGAGGATCAGGTGGGCATTGTCCGCGGCCTGGCCTGGACCAGTGTAGGGGGAGATACCTTGCAGATCGAGGTCAACGTGATGCCAGGAGACGGAAAGCTTCAGATGACGGGCCAGATGGGCGATGTGATGAAGGAATCGGCCCAGATCGCCCTGACCTATGTGCGCTCTGTCAGCGAAAAATATGAGATCCCCAGGGATTATTTTGAGACCCATGACATGCATCTGCATATTCCGGAGGGAGCCGTTCCCAAGGACGGCCCATCCGCCGGCATCACCATGGCCACGGCCATGCTGTCGGCGGTGACCGGAACAAAGGTCCATGCCAGGGTGGCCATGACCGGAGAGATCACCTTAAGAGGACGGGTGCTTCCCATTGGCGGCTTAAAAGAAAAGACACTGGCGGCCAGGATGGCCCATATGGAAAAGGTCCTGGTGCCGGCGGGCAACCAGCCGGATATGGCAGAGATCTCCAAAGAGATCACAAAAGGCCTTTCCATTGTCTATGTCAAGACCATGGAGGACGTGATCCGGGAGGCGTTCGTTTAAGATCGGAGGACAATATGATCATAAGAAATGTAGAACTGGAAACTGTCTGCGGCGTGACCAGCAGGCTGCCGGAAAATACTCTTCCAGAGTTTGCGTTTGCAGGAAAGTCCAATGTGGGAAAATCCTCGCTGATCAACGCGCTGATGAACCGGAAGGCCCTGGCCAGGACCTCGGCCCAGCCGGGAAAGACCCAGACCATCAATTTTTATAATATAAACAAAGAGCTGTATTACGTGGACCTGCCGGGATACGGCTATGCAAAGGTGTCCCAGACGGAAAAGGAAAAATGGGGGAAGATGATCGAAAACTACCTCCATAAGTCCAAAATGCTGAAATGCGTGTTCCTTCTGGTGGATATCCGCCATGAGCCGTCGGCCAATGACAGGACCATGTACGAGTGGGTGGTCTACAATGGCTTCCGCCCGGTGATCATCGCCACAAAGCTGGATAAGATCAACCGGAGCCAGATCCAGAAACAGGTGAAGCTCATAAGGAACGGCCTGGGAATGGAAAAGGACGACGTGATCATCCCGTTTTCCGCTGCCAGCAAGCAGGGGAGGGAAGAGATCTGGGCGCTGATCGGGAAGATGGCCGCCGGAGAAGAAAAAGAACAGGAGGAAGGCTCTGGGGAAACCGAGCAGGCCTGATCCGGGAAAAAGAACGGGGGAGCCCATATCGCCATGACATGGGCTCCCCCGGAGCCTTTATACGCCGTTTTTCCGTTTTACAGCCTGCTGGTATGCATCCATCACTGCCAGTCCAAGGGCGACCACGGCAGTGGGGACGGTGACCAGAAGAAAAAAATTCCGGCGGATCCGCCGGATCCGTCTGGACAGATCAGACCGCTGTCTTTTCATGGACTCCTCCTATTCTGACCGCATTAACGACCGCATGACAAAGGAATAGATCTCCTGGCTCCGCTCCTTCCAGTGGCCGCACATGATCTCGGCCTGGTCCTTATCGGGAACGGATACATCCAGGCTGATGAGCGCGGATTTTCCCTCCCGCACCTCACAGTGGACGATGTAATCCTGGTTTGTGGACTTATAGAAATCAGAGATGACGCCCACCTCGCTGCGGAGACGGAATTTATTTTCCTTTAAATAGCCGTCAATGTCGGAGACAATGGCAGGAGAGATATTGGATCCGAAGAAGGAAAGGGTATCCTCCCCTTCCCTGGTGATCTCATAGCGGGAGGAGTTGTGGATGGACTCCATTTTCAGAAGCCCGGCTTCCCGCAGCTCATTTAAGGCCTGCTGCAAAGTAAAGTAGGTGGTGTATTCATGGTCCAGGAAAAAATCCGTGAGCTGGGAATTGGTCAGCGGGAAGTTGACGTGGGCCAGCATATAGAGGATCATGAGCTTATAAAGGGTGATCGGATCCGATAACATAGGCTTACTCCTTTGAATCAATAGGGAACTATCCTTATTTTACAGGTTTCTCCCGGGGGATTCAAGTCCTTTTTCTTTTTTTAGGGGACAGCCTGGCGGCGGAGGGGAGGACCTTCCGGGCAGACATGCCCGAATTTCGTCGAAAATGGTAGTGTATTTACCAGTAAAGTATGATATGATAAACTGAAACGATTATGGCGGCCGGGCCTTCAGGGCGGCTGCTGATTATGAAAATCCAGGGTGAAATATTATGAGAGAACGGATCAACCGCCTCGCGCGAGGGATTGTGGATGCGGAGCTGCCGAAGCTGTTTCTTTCTCCGGTGAAGGTGGAGGAAACGCTGGGCAGCGATACCATATATAAACGAGAGCTGTACCTTTCCAGTGAAAATAATCTTTCTATCAAGGGGCTGGCCTACTCCACCCATTCCAGGGTGAGGATCGCCTCCCGGTCCTTCGGCGGCCTGAGAAACCATATTGTGTACGAGGTGGATACCTCCTGGTGCGAAAACGGGGATGTGATCCGCGGAACCATCAATCTGGTGACCAACGGCGGAGAGCTGGAGGTCCCCTTCCTTTTTTGTGTGGAAACGACGGCGTCCATCCGGGTCCTCTCCACCCTGCATACGGTGGAGGATTTTGTGGATCTGGCCCAGAAGGATATGGATCTGGCTCTGCGGCTCATGGAATATAAGGATTTTACGGACGCACCCTTCCTCCAGGACCTGCGGGTACGGGCAGTCTTTGACGGGATCCGGGGCCATGGAAACCGGCAGAACGCCCTGGAGGAGTTTTTCCTGGGGCTGGGAGTGAAGGAGCCGGTGGAGCTGACTCTTTCAGCCGCATCCAAAACGTATGATAATCCGAAAAAACAGGTGAGCGACCGGATCGTCCTCCAGAAAAATGGCTGGGGCTATGTATATATGGAGGTGAAGGCTGACGGGGATTTCATTGAGCTTTCTCAGAAGACCGTGACCCAGGCAGACTTTACGGACGGCCGCTTTGACCTGGCTTTTAAGATCCATCCGGAGCGGCTGCACAGGGGAAAGAACCTGGGGGCCATCCGGTTTTTGACGGTCCACGGAGAAACGGCGGTCCAGATCACGGCCACAGCTGGAAATGAGCCGGGAGCGGCAGCCAGGGACCGGGAGATCACCCGGTCCAGCATAGCCCGGTATCTGACGCTCCGGGAGGAGTATGAAAGCGGGAAAAATGATCCGGCAAAGGTTTTAGCGAAGCTCCAGAGGGAGCTGGACGCCATCCGCGGGGCCTGCGGCAGCTCTCTGCTCCACTCCCTGTTCCAGGCGGAGACGTATCTGGATGCGGGACGGCCGGATCAGGCGGCCCTGTGTCTGGACAGCTGCCGGGACCAGATCGCGGCAGAGGAGGAGAGGACCGGGACCCTGTACTGCTTTTACCAGTACCTCCAGTACCGGGTGAACCCCGATGAGACCAGGAGGGATGCGGTGCTGCGGCTTCTGAGAAAGAAGCTGGATAAGCGGAAGGGACGGTTTTATTTACAGCTCCTGCTTTTAAAGATGGAGCCGGAGCTGTTTGAGGAGGGCCCGGCGCTGTTTGACAGCTTTAAGACCCAGTACAGGAACGGATGCCACAGTCCCTTCCTGTATATCGAGGCCTGCCGGCTTCTGGAAAAGGATCCGGCTCTTCTGATGAATATGGAGCCCTTTGAGATCCATGCCCTGTATTACGGCGTGACCCATGGCATGATAGGAGAGGCGCTGGCCCTGCGGGCCGCGTCCCTGGCCTCCGGGGCGAAATTTTTCCACCGGCTTTACTACCGGCTCCTGGCGTCCCTTTATGAGAAATATCCGGAAAAGGAGATCCTGACGGCGGTGTGCTGTCTGCTGATCAAGGGCAATATGCGTACAGATGCCTGCTTCCCCTGGTATGAAAAGGGGATAAAGGAGGAGATCAGCCTCACCAGGATCTATGAATATTACCTGTATTCCCTGCCGGCCTCCTATGACCAGATGCTGCCGAAGCAGGTTCTGCTGTATTTTTCTTATGAGCACAGCCACATGGACCGCCGCAGCCGTTCCGTGCTCTACGCCAACGTTCTGACGTATTTAAAGCCCGGAGACAGGCTTTATAAGGCCTATGAGCGGGAAATGGAAAAGTTTGCCATGGAGCAGCTTTTTGAGGGAAGGATCGACCGATTCCTGGCAGTGATCTACCGGCATATGATCTACCGGGATATCATCGACGCCCAGGTGGCAAGGGTACTGCCGGGGATCTTAAGGGCCAACCGGATCTGCTGCCAGGATGCGTCCATGAAATATGTGGTGGTGGGCAGCGCCCTTCTGGAGGGAGAGGACGCCTATCCCTTAAACGATGGGACGGCATATGCGCCCTTATATTTTGACGATTGTGTGCTCCTGTTCCAGGATGTGTATGGAAACCGGTATATGGACGTTCCCTATACAAGGGAGCCGGTGTTGGAGGAACGGGAGCTGGAGGAACGGTGCTTTGAAATGTTCCCGGACCACCCCATGCTGAAAATGCGGGCCTGCCTTGGGATCATGGAAAAAGAGGAGATAGACGGAGACGGGATCCGCGTACTCCAGGATGCCCTGGATTCTCTTCCGGTGAAGGAGCTGTACCAGCAGAAAATTCTCACCCGGATCATCGCCTATTATAATGACCCGGCAAGGAACGGTGAGGAGGCCATGAACGAAGAGGGAGGAGCCTATCTTCTCCGGCTGGACAAAAAACGCCTGTCCCGGACGGAACGGGTGGGGATCTGCGAGACGCTGATCAGCCAGGATCTTTATAAGGAAGCCTATGATATGATCCGTGAATTCGGAGAAGAGGGCCTTAGGATCAAACGGCTTTTAAAGCTATGCACAAAGCTGATCGCACAGAATCTGGCAGAGGCAGACGACCTGCTTTTACATATGGCCCGGAGGATCTTCCTGTCCGGAAAAGGCGACAGCGTGATCCTGGACTATCTGTGCCGGTACTTCAACGGTGCCAACAGCGATATGTACCGGATCCTGGTACAGGCGGTCCGGGAGCATACAGAAACCTATGATATGGAGGAACGGCTCCTGGCCCAGCTTCTGTTCACCGGAAGCGATAAACACCTGGATACGGTATTCGATCTTTATGCCGGAAGGAAAAAGACCAGCGATGCCATTGTAAAGGCATATTTTACCATCCGCTGCGTGGATTATTTCTTAAAGGGCCAGACGCCGGGGGACCGGGTGTTTGCCTATCTGGAGGGGGCCATCAACGGAAGCCAGGAGATCCGGAAGCTGCCGGAGATCTATCTGATGGCCATGACAAAATATTACGCCGGTCTGCCGTCCCTGGAGAAGGAGCAGCAGCAGGTATGCCGCCGGTGTATGGCCGTCCTGCTGGACCAGGGCATGATTTTTGCATATTTTAAGGATCTGGCTCCCTATGTGGACCTTCCGGGAGAACTGCTGGATAAGGAGATCGTGGAGTACCGCGGCGCGCCGGAGGGCCGTCCGGTGCTCATGGTCCGTGTTCTTCCCGATGAGGAGGAGTTCCATGAGGAAGAGCTGAAGCCGGTGTATAAGGGGATCTATGTGCGCCAGAAGCTTCTGTTCGAGGGCGAGGTCATGGAATATACCATAAGCGAGTATGAGAATGGGGAGCCGGTGGAAAAGGCAAGCGGCAGGATCTCCTGCCGGGAAGCGGCCGCCGGGGACCGGGGAAATCGTTTTTCCGCCCTCAATACCATGGGACTCTGTCTGGCCATGAAGGACGACCGGAGGCTTAAGGAGGCCATGGTGCGGTATGTGACAGAAAGCCAGGCGGCAAAAGAGCTGTTCCCGCTGGCGGAGTAAGAGGAAAATGAAATGGACAAACTGATAATCGGAATCGACCTGTGCGATGCCTATACCCAGGCGGCGGTGGCCGGACGGGATGAGACCTGGGTGATCCCCACGGTCATCTGCCGGAAAAAAACAGACGGCGGGTGGTACGTGGGCGAGGAAGCATATAAATATACACTGATGGGCGAGGGCGTGATCGTGGACAAGCTCTTAAGCCTGGCTGTAAAGGATGGGACCGCCACCATCTCGTCGGTGAAATACCAGGGAGCAGAGCTTTTAAGGATGTATATGGAACGGATCCTGGCCATGATCCGGGCGGAATATCCGGGTGTGCCGGTGGCCCAGCTGGTGATCTCCCTGGAAAATATGGAAATGAAGCTGATGGACTGTCTTATGGGCTGTGCAGACGCTCTGGGGATCTCCAGGGATCTGGTCCACATTGCCAGCCATACGGAGTGCTTCGTTTACTACGTTCTGAGCCAGAAGCGGGACGTATGGGGCGGCCAGGTGGGGATGTTTTCCCTGTCGGATGAGGCACTGCGGTATTATGAGCTGAAGGTGGTCCAGGGGCCGAGGCAGATGACGGCCTGGGCGGAGCACGAGGATCTGGAGGAGGGCTTCAGCCTTAATGTGCTGGATTCGCCCTCCGGAGCCAGGATGGCCGATCAGATCCTCTGTGCCTGCGGGGAACGGCTTCTCCAGAAAAAGCTGTATTCCTCAATTTTTTTAACGGGAAAGGGCTTTGGAAGGACTGACTGGGCTCCAGAATTTATGAAGCAGGTGTGCCACCGGAGACGGGTGTTTGCGGAGCCATCCCTTTTTGCCCGGGGAGCGGCCTTAAAGGCCGGGGACTATCTGGAGGAGAGATCCTCCTATCCCTTTGTATGTCTGTGTGAGGGAAAATTAAGATCCACGGTGGCTATGGAGGTCATGAAGCGGGACAGCCGGATCCAGATCGCCCTGGCCTCCGCCGGAGAGAGCTGGTATGAGGCCAGGAGCGTTCTGGAGGTGATCCTGGACGGTCAGGAGGAGATCGAGCTGATCATCACATCGCCCCAGAATCCCAAGCAGAAGAGGCTGGTCCGGATCCCGCTGGAGGGCTTTCCCAAACGTCCTCCCAAGACCACAAGGGTGCGGATCGCTGTGGGCTTTCTGGATGAAAGGACCATGGTGGTGAAGATCGTGGACCGGGGCTTTGGGGAGCTGTTCCCGAAAACAGACGCTGAGATCCGTCAGGAGGTGAGAGTATGAGCCTGATCCTGTGCCGGCAGGAACCGGTGACATCCCCCTATTTTGTCGAGGAGCTGGGGGTCCATCTGTATTCCTCCCAGGAGCTGAATTACGTGATCTATCATCATCCTCTCCTGGTGATGGAGGATTTTGTGAACGAGCGTCTGGCGGCATTTTTACGGACTGAGCTGAGGCTTCCGTTCCTGGCGGAGCGGATCCAGAAGTGGATCCAGAGCCGGGGACCGTCGGATGAGCTTCTGTTCCTGATCCTCCAGGACTGCGCTTTCTATACCCAGGCAGAGCAGGCGGCCTACCGGCAGAAGGTGGCGGGCCTCAGGAAGCTGTCCTCCCATGAATATGAAAAGAGGAGGGCCGATTACTTTTACAGCCTGGGGCTTTACGGCCGGTCGGCCTCCATGTACAAACGGATCCTGGACAATGGGGACGGCAGGAGCTTATCCCACGAATTCAGGGGAAAGGTCTGGAACAACCTGGGAGCCTGCTATGGGGAGCTGTTCTCTTTCCAGAAGGCCATGGACGCCTATGTCTGCGCCTGGAATGAAAAGCCAGAGGCCGCGTATCTGAAGGGGATGTATTTCCTTACAAAGCTGGATCCGGAGCTTTCCATGAAGGACCGGTGCCGGGAGCTTCTGGCTTCCCAGGATACAGAGGGCTGGGACCGGGAGTTTAACGAGGCTCTGGCCAGGGCCGGACAGACGGGACCTGCGGTACGGCTCCAGGAAATTTTCGACAGGGATCCGGAAAAAAGGCTGGAGGGAGCCGCAAAGGTACTGAACCAGTGGAAGCTGGAATACAGGAAGATGCTGTAAAAATACCATAAGGCCCTTGACAAGGAGAAAAGATTCCACTATATTATTGGGTATATGAAAAAGCTGGGAAGAAGAGGAGTACGTACCAGGCGCCAGCAGAGAGGACTGTCCGCAGGCTGAAAGACAGGCCGGGAATGCAGGTACGGAAGGTAGCTTTGGAGCTGAAGCGGTGAGGGGCGAATGCCTGTCCAGCCGTTTCCGGGTGGTTTCCGTTATGGACCGGAAAGATCGCCGCAGCTGCGGTGAATAAAGGTGGTAACGCGGTATTTCGCCCTTTGCATTTGCAGAGGGCGTTTTCTTTTTAAGGAGAATTCTATGATTCGTTTAAGGCCATATAAACCGGGAGACGCCTGGAACCTTTTGGAATGGTGGGAAAACGCCGGTGAGGAAGATTTTTTAATGTGGAGCTGCGGGGAATTTTCATATCCCCTGGCCATCGAAGAGCTGGACGGATACTTTGCCCGGTGGTGTCTGCAGGAGACCGACGGCTGGCCGATGACGGCCCTGGATGAAAAGGGAACGCCTGTGGGCCATTTCCTGGTCAGGAAGGCGGATTATGAAGATGCCGAAGCCCGGGTGGGATTTATCATGACAGCCCCGGAGATCCGGGGAAAGGGCCTGGGAAAGGAATTTGCCGGCCAGATCCTGCGGTATGTATTCCAGGTGCTGGGGATGAAGAAGGTATCCCTGGCGGTGTTTGATAAAAATACCCAGGCAAAGGCCTGCTATGAGGCCGCAGGCTTCAAGGCCGTTTCCCACATACCAGATCATCTGGAGTATAAGGGAACCGTATACGGCGCATACGAAATGGAGGCGTATTCCAATGAATAAGCCCCAGGGCGGCTGCGAAAGCTGCGCGTTTTACGCCTATGACGAGGAATATGAGTATTACGTCTGCGAGGCAGATCTGGATGAGGATGAGATGTCCGCATTTCTGCGGGGCTCGGATTTTTCCTGCCCGTTTTACCAGCCCGGCGATGAGTACCGGGTGGTAAGAAAACAGATGTAGGGATACAAAAGAGATGGAACATAAAGGAGAGGAGCAGTTATGAAAGAACTGGAAAAGACCTATAATCCGGCGGCCATTGAGGACCGTCTGTACCAGAAATGGCTGGACAATAAATATTTCCATGCCGATGCAGAGAGAGGAAAGAGGGAGGGGAAGAAGCCCTTTACCATCGTAATGCCTCCGCCCAATATCACAGGCCAGCTCCATATGGGTCACGCCCTGGACAACACCATGCAGGACATCCTGATCCGTTATAAGAGGATGCAGGGATACGAGGCCCTCTGGCAGCCGGGTACGGACCATGCGGCCATTGCCACAGAGGTCAAGGTCATCGATAAGCTGAAAAAGGAAGGCATCGACAAGAACGACCTGGGCCGGGAGGGCTTTTTAAAGGAGGCCTGGAAGTGGAAGGACGAGTATGGCAGCCGCATCATCCGCCAGCTCCATAAAATGGGCTCCTCCGCCGACTGGGACCGGGAGCGGTTCACCATGGACGAGGGCTGCTCGGACGCGGTATTAGAGGTGTTCACAAGGCTTTACGAAAAAGGCTATATCTATAAGGGCTCCAGGATCATCAACTGGTGTCCCGTATGTAAGACGTCCATCTCCGACGCGGAGGTGAACCACGAGGAGCAGGACGGCTTCTTCTGGCATATCAATTACCCCATCGTGGGCGAGGAAGGACGCTTTGTGGAGATCGCCACCACCCGTCCGGAGACCATGCTGGGAGATACGGCTGTGGCTGTGAACCCGGAGGATGAAAGATATAAGGACCTGATCGGCAAGATGTTAAAGCTGCCGTTAACGGACCGGGAGATCCCGGTGGTGGCCGATGAATACGTGGACAAGGAGTTCGGGACCGGCTGCGTGAAGATCACACCGGCCCATGACCCCAACGACTTTGAGGTGGGAAAACGCCATAACCTGGAAGAGATCTGCATCATGAATGACGACGCCACCATAAACGTTCCCGGAAAATATTTCGGCATGGACCGTTATGAGGCAAGAAAGGCCATGGTGGAGGATCTGAAGGAGCAGGGGCTCCTGGTGAAGGTGGTCCCCCACTCCCATAACGTGGGGATCCACGACCGCTGCGGCACCACAGTAGAGCCCATGGTAAAGCCCCAGTGGTTCGTGCGTATGGATGAGATGGCAAAGCCGGCCATTGAGGCGTTAAAGACCGGAAAGCTGAAATTCGTTCCGGAGAGCTTTGGAAAAACGTATCTCCACTGGCTGGAGGGGATCCGCGACTGGTGCATTTCCAGGCAGCTCTGGTGGGGACACCGGATCCCGGCCTACTACTGCCAGGAGTGCGGCGAGATGGTTGTTGCGAAATCCATGCCGGAAAAATGCCCGAAATGCGGCTGCACCCACTTAAAACAGGATGAGGATACCCTGGATACCTGGTTTTCCTCTGCTCTCTGGCCCTTCTCTACCTTAGGCTGGCCGGAAAAGACAGAGGAGATGGAGTACTTCTATCCCACAAACGTTCTGGTGACCGGCTACGACATCATCTTCTTCTGGGTGATCCGTATGGTATTCTCCGGCCTGGAGCAGACGGGAGAATGTCCCTTTGACACGGTGCTGATCCATGGACTGGTGCGGGATTCCCAGGGACGGAAGATGAGTAAGTCCTTAGGAAACGGCATCGATCCCTTAGAGGTCATCGACAAATACGGCGCCGATGCCCTTCGTATGACCTTAATGACCGGAAATGCGCCGGGCAACGACATGCGCTTCTACTGGGAGCGGGTGGAGGCCAGCAGAAATTTCGCCAATAAGGTATGGAACGCCAGCCGCTTCATTATGATGAATATTGAAAAGGCTCCGGTCCTGGACGCACAGCCGGCGGATCTGACCATGGCCGATAAGTGGATCCTTTCCAAGGCCAACAGCCTGGTGAAGGAAGTCACTGAAAACATGGATAAGTTCGAGCTGGGCATCGCCCTCCAGAAGGTCTATGACTTTATCTGGGAGGAATTCTGCGACTGGTACATCGAGATGGTGAAGCCACGTCTCTGGGATGATAACGATACCACCAAGGCTGCGGCCATCTGGACCTTACGGACGGTGCTCATGGATTCCTTAAAGCTCCTGCACCCGTTCATGCCCTTTATCACAGAGGAGATCTTCTGCAATCTGCAGGAGGAGGAGCCGTCCATCATGATCTCTTCCTGGCCGGTCTACAAGGAGGAAAGGAACTTTGGTCCCGAGGAGCATGCCGTGGAGATCATCAAGGGAGCCGTGAGGGCGATCCGGAACGTGCGTACCTCCATGAACGTTCCGCCCAGCAAAAAGGCCAAGGTATTCGTGGTTTCTGAGGACCAGGAGGTACGGGAGATCTTTGAGCACAGTAAGGTATTCTTCGGGACCCTGGGTTATGCCAGCGAGGTAGCGATCCAGGCAGATAAGAACGGCATTGCTGAGGACGCCGTATCCGCAGTAGCTCCCCAGGCGGCCATTTATATGCCGTTTGCAGAGCTGGTGGACATCGAGAAGGAAGTAGAGCGTCTGAAAAAAGAGGAGGAGCGCCTGGCAAAGGAGCTTGCCCGGGTAAACGGAATGTTAAATAACGAGAAATTCGTTTCCAGAGCGCCTCAGGCCAAGATCGACGAGGAGAAGGCGAAGCTTTCCAAATATACCCAGATGATGGACCAGGTAAAGGAGCGTCTGGGCCAGCTTGTAAAATAAAAAAATTCCAGAGATCACCAGACTGCCGCAGGCTGTCGAAACAGAACGATGGGTTCTGCTTGCAGGCAGTCTGGATTTCTAGTATGATGGGGAGGTACAGGCGGTATGAAAAGGAAACAGAAAGAAACGGCAGAACAGTACCTGGAACGGATCCCGTCCTTTGCGAAAAAAAAGAGCGGGATGGAGGATGTGAGGGCATTTCTGGAGCTTCTTGGAAGCCCGGACAGGGGAATGAAGATCTTCCATGTGGCCGGGACCAACGGAAAGGGCTCTGTGTGCGCCTTTCTGTCCTCGGCCTTAAAAGAGGCCGGGCTTTGCTGCGGAGCCTTTACCTCGCCCCATCTTTCGGATATCCGGGAACGGTTTCTGATCCAGGGGGAGATGGTCTCACGGGAGGCTTTTGACCAGGCCTTTGAGACCGTGTACGGGGCCGCCGGCCAGTGGACCGCCCAGGGGAAGCCGCATCCCACGTATTTTGAGTTTCTTTTTTATATGGGGATGGTGCTGTTTTCCAGAGCCGGGATGGAGGTCCTGGTGCTGGAGACCGGTATGGGAGGCCTTTACGATGTGACAAATGTGGTGGAACATCCCCTGGTCTCTGTGATCACGTCTGTGAGCATCGACCATACGGCCTTTCTGGGCCATACGGCCGGCGAGATCGCAGTACATAAGGCAGGGATCATAAAACCCGGCTGTCCGGCCGTCTATGACGATTCCAGTCCGGAGGCGGAGGCTGTGATCCTTGAAACGGCAGAAAAGAAAGGGAGTCCGGCGTTCCCGGTGGGATGCGTCCCCTTCCGCCTGGAGGGGGAAACGCTGGTCTTCCAGTGGGATTACCTGGGAAAGACAGAGGAATTTACTGTGGGCTTTCCGGCCCCCTACCAGGCAGAGAACGCAGCCCTGGCGGTGACGGCTCTTTCCGTGTCCGGTCTTGGGATCCCGGCAGAAGCCGTACGCCGGGGCTTAAGGAGCGCCAGATGGCCGGCCAGGATGGAACGCCTGCTTCCCGGGGTCTATCTGGACGGCGCCCATAATGAGGACGGGATCCGGGCCTTTCTGGAGGCGGCCTGTCTTTTAAAGCGGGAACGGAGACCGGAGACCACCAGGCTTTTATTTGCCGTGGCAGCGGACAAGGAGTACGGACGGATGCTGGAAGAGATCGGCCGGAGCCTTCAGCCGGATGAATGTTATCTGACGGCGGCGGATACCTCCAGGGCCCTTTCTGTGGACGGGCTTTTCCAGGCGGCCAGGGAGCGGATGCCGGAAACAGCCAGGATCCGCTGCTTTGAAACTACGAAAAAAGCCTTTGAGGCACTGCTGGCAGACCGGACCGGCCGGGATCTTTCGTTTATTGCAGGATCCCTTTATCTGGCTGGCGAGATCCGGACGGCGGCAGCGGCCTGGATGGAGGAAGAACGATGATCGATTTTGAGGAAGAGATCCAGCGGTTTAAGCCCAGCCTTGAGGTGGAGGCAGTCAGCGATGCTATTATAAAGAGCGATCTGACGGATATGGCAGACATCATGATGGAGATCATGAAGGAGATAAAGGAAAAATAATCTATGGACTATTTGCAGAAGATCCAGTTTGCGGCCAACAGCTACTATAACCGCGGTCTGGAAATGGCGAAGGAAAGAGATCTTTCCGGGGCCGCGCTGTACCTGAAGAGGGCGCTGCAGTTCAACAAATATCATACGGACGCCAGGAATCTCCTGGGACTGATCTTTTATGAGATGGGGGAGACCTCTGATGCGCTGACCCAGTGGGTCATCAGCATCAATCTCCAGCCGGAGAATAACCGGGCGGACCATTATCTGGATGAGGTCCAGAGAAAGCCGGGCCAGCTGGAGATCGCCAGCCAGACCATAAAAAAGTATAACCAGGCGCTGTTCCATGCCCAGGGCGGCAGCGACGACCTGGCGGTCCTGCAGCTGAAGCGGATCGTGGAGGAAAAGCCCAACTTTGTAAAGGCCCATCTGCTCCTGGCCCTTCTTTATATGGAGCACGGGGATCATACAAAGGCAGGAAAGTCCCTTTTTAAGGTCTTACAGATCGATAAGACCAACCAGAAGGCCCAGCGGTACATGGAATATGTGAAATCCAGGACCGGAAAGGCCGATGTGGAAAAGCGGAAGATGAAAAACGCCTTTTCCCACCGGGAGATGCAGGACGACGACGTGATCCTGCCGCCCACCTATAAGGAAAATACCGGCTGGCAGTCCATCATCAACATTGCCATCGGTCTGGTCCTGGGGGCGGTGCTGGTGGTGTTCATGGTGATGCCGGCCAGGGAGCGTTCGCTGAATTATGAGCATAACCAGGAGATGCGGGCCTACGCCGATAAGCTGAACCTGGCCAACCAGAAGGCCGACAGCCTCCAGAAGGAGGCGGACCAGTACCGCCAGGAAAAGGAGGCGGCGGAGGAAAACCTAAGCAGCCTCATGGGCGATTCAGACAGCACCCTGTCCCAGTACGGGACCATGGTACAGATCTTAAACGCCTGGAGGAAGGGAGACATCCAGACGGCAGTGCAGCTTTATATCGGCCTGGACCAGAGTAAGATCACCGATGAGAGCATGGCTGGCGTCCTGGGAGAGCTCCAGGCAGAAATGAATGCCAGCGCCCCGGCGGTCTTAGAAAGCCTGGGAGCCCAGAGCACAGCGGCCGGAGATTATGACACGGCCCTTCACTACTACGAAAAATATATGGAGATCAACGATAAGAATCCCCAGATCATCTTCAACATGGCCATGATCTATAAGACCAAAGGCGATGAGGAGACGGCGGACCAGCTGTTCGGCCAGGTGATCATGAATTTTGCCGATTCACCGCTGGCGGAATCGGCCAGGGCAGAGCGGGGATATTAGCGGAGACAGGCGCATGCCTGGTGAAAAAGACCTTACAGAAGAAAAGCTGCAGGGTCTTTTTTTATGTCATGGGAAAGGAGACATAGTATGGAACCATCATTTATTTATGAGGCCAAGGGCCGGACCCTGGTGATCCATCTGCCCAGGGAGCTGGACCACCACAACTGCCGGAACCTGAAATATGAGACGGATCTGCTCATGGCAGAAAATTATATTTCCAGGATCCTGTTTGATTTTACAGGGACGGAGTTCATGGACAGCTCCGGTATCGGCATCCTGCTGAACCGGTACAAGGAGATGAAGGCCAGCGGCGGGAAGACCTGTCTTTACGGAGCAGGTCCCCAGGTACTTCGGGTGTTAAAGATCGCCGGGATCCCGGCGCTGATGGAGATGTATGATTCAGAAGAGGCGGCGTTTGGCGGCCAGGGGGTGGAGAAGCCATGAAAAAGAGAGAAGTCGTAACCATAAAAATGGACAGTGTATCAGAAAACGAGGAATTCGCCCGGGTGGCGGTGGCGGTGTTTTTAAGCCGCATGAACCCGACCCTGGAGGAGATCGAGGATGTGAAGACAGCGGTGTCTGAGGCAGTGACCAATGCGGTGATCCACGGCTACCAGGGAGGAGAGGGTACCATTACCCTGGAGGTGTCGGTGGAGGAGGACGTTCTGACGGTGCTGGTCCAGGATGAGGGCGTGGGGATCCGGGATGTGGCAAAGGCCATGGAGCCCATGTACACCACAGCGCCGGACGGGGAGCGGTCCGGCATGGGCTTTTCATTTATGGAGGCCTTTATGGATCAGGTGGAGGTGGTGTCCGCCCCAGGCTCCGGCACCACAGTGACCATGAGAAAGAAAATCGGCAGGTGACGCAGATGACAGACACCATGGAGTACATCAGACGGGCACACCAGGGAGATAAAGAAGCCAGGGATGCGCTGGTTACAGAGAACATGGGACTGATCTGGAGCATCGTCCGGCGGTTTGCGGGCCGCGGTTATGATCTGGAGGACCTGTTCCAGATCGGGAGCATCGGGCTTATGAAGGCCATCGACAAGTTCGATCTGTCCATGGATGTGAAGCTTTCCACCTATGCGGTCCCCATGATCACTGGAGAGATCCGGAGGTTTCTCCGGGACGACGGCATGATCAAGGTGAGCCGTCCCTTAAAGGAGCTGGCCGCAAAGACCGGGGCCGCCAGGGAACGGCTGGAGTTTTCCCTGGGCCGGGAGCCCACCATCGAGGAGCTGGCAAGGGAGGTGGGAGCCAGCCGCGAGGAGGTGGCCGCATCCCTGGAGGCGGGGGCGGAGGTGGAGTCCATTTACCGGCCTGTGGGCAGGGATGAAGAAAACGGCGGCTGTCTCATGGACCGGATCGCAGAAAAAAATTCAGAGAATGACCAGGTCTTAAACCGTATGGTCTTAACGGCGCTTTTAAAGGACCTGGGAGAGCAGGAGCAGCAGATCATCTTAAAACGGTATTTTGAAAATAAGACACAGACCGTCATTGCGTCGGAGCTGGGTATCTCCCAGGTCCAGGTCTCAAGACTGGAAAAAAAGATCCTAAGGCAGCTAAGGGAGCGGATGCTGGAATAATAAAACAGAGTCTGTGCATACTAGGGATAAAAGGAAAGAAGGAGAGACCAATGAAACACGGACTTCAGATTTTTGCATCGGCAATGTTTTTTGCTGTCATTGTATTTATGGTCTGGTATATGATCTGCGGCATGCAGGGAGCAGAGGAGGGACCGGAGGGGACCCTGGTCTTCCACGAGGACGGGAAGCTGGTGGAGCTTTGAGCGATACGGTCTATATAAAGATATCCCAGAGCACAGAGGTGCATGAGCCGGAGGTAAGGGTAAAGGATATCGCCCAGGTCCACTGCCGGAATAAGGCGGCGGAGGCCAGGATCAAGGCCCTTAAGGTCACATCCTTTAAGGAGCGGGACCGGGAGGCCTCTTATGTGGGGAGCGTCATGGATCTTCTGGAGGAGCTGGAAGGGACCGGCTCCTCCATCCAGATAAACAGTGTCGGGGAAACGGATTTTATCGTTTCATATAATCCACAGATAAAGCGAAGAGCAGCCCTCCAGTGGATGAAAACGGCCTTTGTATCGGCGGTCTCCTTCTGTGGGGCGGCCTTTGCCATCATGACCTTCAATAACGACGCCAATGTCACCGACGTGTTCGGGAATCTTTACCAGCTCATCATGGGGGCAGAGCCCCAGGGGATCACGGTTCTGGAGATCTCGTATTCAGCGGGGCTTTCCCTGGGGATCCTGGTGTTTTTCAACCATTTTGCTTCCTGGAAGATCACCGTGGACCCGACTCCCATTGAAGTGGAGATGCGGCTTTATGAGGAGAACCTGGATAAGGCCCTGATCCAGAATGCCGGAAGGAAGGAGGCGCAGACGGATGTACGGTAAGCTGGCTCTCTGCTTCATCGGACTCAGCTCCGGAGGCGTCATCGCCGCAGGGATCTTTGCCTTTCTGGCCATCATCGGCGTGTTTCCTCGGCTCATCGGAGTGACACACACAAGATGTCATGTGATCCTTTACGAGACCCTGCTGATCCTGGGGGGAACGGCCGGGAACCTTATGGACCTGTTCCATCTGCCCCTGGCAGGAGCCGGAACTGCGTTCCTGGCCCTGTGGGGACTGGCCCTGGGAGTGTTCGTGGGGTGCCTGGTGATGTCCCTGGCAGAGACCTTAAAGGCGCTTCCAGTGCTGGGACGGCGTCTGGGGCTTGCGGTGGGGATCCAGTATCTGATCCTTTCCATTGCCGCCGGGAAATTCGTGGGAGCCATGGTCTATTTTTCCAGAGGATTTGGAGGTAACTGATGGAGATCGAGAAAAAAGAATACGGAACGTACGTCAAGGAGATCACCCCGGTCCACAGCACTGTAAAAAATATGCTGCGGGCATTTCTTGCGGGAGGGGCGGTCTGCACCATAGGACAGGCATGTCTGGGCCTTTACGGCTCCATGGGCATGGAGAAGGAGACGGCTGCGGCCTGGACCACCTTAACGCTTATTGCCGCCAGCGTGCTCTTAACGGGCCTTGGACTTTACCAGAGGATCGTGAAATTCGCAGGCGCAGGAGCCCTGGTGCCCATTACAGGCTTTGCCAATTCTGTGGCGGCCGCAGCCATCGAATACCGGTCCGAGGGCCATGTGTTCGGCATCGGCTGTAAGATCTTTACCATCGCCGGTCCGGTGATCCTGTATGGGATCTTTGCCAGCTGGGCCCTGGGCCTGGTATACTGGGTGGGAGAGGCCCTGGGGCTCCTTCCGCTCTGATCCGGGTACGGAAGCTGGAAAAAAGGATACTGCAAAGGCGGCTGCGGCGCTGCTTTTACAGTATCCTTTTTGCGTTTGTGAAAAATGTAAAAAAATATAGATTTTACTTGATTTATTTGTTGGTTTTTGCTATATTGATGGAGTAGGGAATGATTATTTGAATGAAAAGTTCAAAATGTATAAATATTTTGAATTGTAAAAAAATGCATTGTGTCGCGGCATGCAAATAAAAATGAAAAAGAGAAGGAGAACGAGTATGAGGAAAAAACAGATGCGCAGACTTGCGTCTGCTCTGGCACTGACAATGGCAGCAGGTTTATTTACAGGCTGCGGAAGTCCTGCTCCCAAGGAGAGTGAAAGCGCTTCCGCTGAAACGGAGAAGACCGAAGCCGGAGAGTCCCAGGAAGCTGGAAAGACTGAGGACAGCAGCGCTGCTGCAAAGGATACGCTGATCATTGCTACGGCCAATGAGGCTCCTAACATGACCACGAATCTGCACAATGCAACAGCCGGCGAGTATCTGAACCTTATGACTCATGACCGTCTGTTTTATTCCAGTGAGGATCTTACGCCGAAGCCGTCTTTATGTGAAAGCTATGAGATCGTAAGCGATACGGAGTGGCTGTTCCATTTAAGAAAAGGTGTAAAATTCCACAATGGACAGGAAATGAAGGCAGAGGACGTAAAGGCTTCCCTGGAGCTCTGTAAAGAATCTCCCCAGGTTTCCCAGTACGGCCAGTCCACAGGAACGATTGAAGTTGTAGACGATTATACGGTGAAGATCACCACAGATGGTCCCCAGTCCGGACTTCTTTATGATCTGTGCCATCATGGGAACGCGATCCTTCCGGCAGAGCTGATCGCAAACGGCCATGATTTCAATAAGGAACCCATCGGAACCGGCCCATATAAGCTGGTGGAATGGAAGAAGGGCGAGAGCATTGAATTTGTTGCCTTTGAGGACTATTGGAACGGCGAAGCTCCCATCAAGCATGTGATCTGGAAGGTGATCCCGGAGGGCTCCTCCCGTACAATGGCTCTGGAGACCGGAGAAGTGGACCTGGTAGTAGATGTGGAGACGACCGATCTGACCCGTTTGATGGAAGCAGACGGGATCGAGGTATTTAATGAAGCAGGAACGACCCATCAGTGGATGATGGTCAACAACGAAGTGGCCCCGTTTAACAACCCGGATTTCAGAAAGGCCATTGCTTCTGCCATTGACAAAGAGGCTGTGATCCAGGTAGCGTTACAGGGAACCGGAAGCGTCAGTGATTCTATGCTTCCCGGCTGTTTCAAAGGCGTGACGGATACAGGCGCTCCGTCTTACGATTTGGATAAGGCGAAAGAATATATGGAAGCTTCTGGACTGAATCCGGCAGACTGTGGATTTGCGATCATCTGCTCGGATGATATGAAGCTTCGTATGGGTCAGGTGATCCAGAGCTGCCTGAAGGAAAATCTTGGGATCGATACGACTCTGGAGTCCATGGACCTGGCTACGTATCTGGATGTGACAGCCACCGGCGACTACCAGGCTGCCATCGGTAACTACACGGCTTCCTCGTTACTGGCCTATTCCCAGGGTGTTTACCACTCCATGTCCGTGAATGGATCCAATAAGACCAGACTGAACCTTCCTGAGATCGATGCTCTGATCGAAAAGGTCCAGACCACTTTGGATCCAGAAGAGAACGTGAAAGCCGTTACAGAGCTGAGTGACGCATTGAATGAAATCTGTCCGCAGGCTCCGTTGTTTGTAAGAAATAATGTCCGTGCATACAAGAAAGGTCTGAAGGGCTTTAATATTGATGCATCCGGAACTACATATTATCATAGGATGAGCTGGGAATAGGAAGTTTCCCAATACAGCCAGACACAGAAAAGAGTCAGCCCTGGGGTGTCCTCCTTGTGGAGGGGGCCCCAGGGCTTTTCTATGCCGTTTTCCCTTTGATTCATTATAATAGACTCTGGCTGAAATTTTTTTTGTGGTAAAATGAGCGTATAAGGGAGGAGTATTTCATGAAATGTTGCATCTGTGGAATGGAAATAGACCAGGAAAACAGGAGTGAAGAACATATTATTCATAATGCGATTGGAGGTATTTTAAAATCCGACAGTATTTATTGTAAAAAATGTAATAGTAAATATGGTTCAGATTTGGATAAAGCATTTACTGAAATTTTTGCACCAATCATTGATGGTTTAGATATGAACTTTGATCGTAAAACAGGTAAGACATCATACGAAGGGATTATGCGCGATAAAGAGGGAAATTCTTATAAAACATGGTTTAAAAATGGCAAAGTTATATCAATGTTTGATAAAGATGGGAAATATAAGAAATGGGAATCTGAGAAATACGAGAAAGTAGCATATGTTTTTAATTTAGATAATGAATTCTACAAAAAGGGAATGGCAAAAATAGCGTTTAATTTTGCAGTTTATTCAGATGTTGAGGTGAATAAACTGAATTGGGTATTTGATAGTAAAAATAAAGAATTAATGAATAAGCCTATCGTAATCCCCTTTGTACCTATGACATTATTTGATTCGATTATAGAGTCACAGGATACTTATGAATTATTTCATGTGTTAAGATTATTTAATTATAAAAATTTCCTTTATGCATGTATTGAACTTTTTAGTACATTTCAAGTATATGTACTCCTGCCAGATGATTTTTCTGGTGAGATATATAAAGAATACTGCCAAGTAATTAATAAGAATGACAGCGAGAAACATAAAAATGAATTAATGGACAGTTTGAATATTTTGGATTATAAAGATGCAGATATTATTGCAACTCAATATCAGATAGATATAAAAAAAGTAGTCAGTGATTTAAAAGAATATCATGGATACCAAGAAGAAAATATAAATATTGTATTTGAACAGATCCAGAAAATAGCATATGAAAAAATCCGTAAAAGAAGTTATGAAAGAAATTATTTGGAAATGCTCAATGAGAAATATGCAAAAGCAAATTTTATAAATATATTTGATCAAATAAAGGATGAGGAAAAACCAAGATATTATTCCGAGTTTCAATATTATACTTGCTATGAGAAAGATACTATTAATATAGAAAAATATAAGAAGATTTTATATTTGGATAATCAGAAATACCTATATCCCGTTTTTCTTGCAAGAATCATGTCTGTCGATCCATCTGTGTTTCAGCGTTATTGCCATTTTAAGTTTTATATGTTGATGGGGCATTTGAAAAACACATCATGTCTGTAATGAAAAGCCTGGAAGTCCGATCTCCTTTATACGTCTGCCAGAATACGGTTCAGCTCCTCCGGGACATATTTTCCATGAAAGCCGGGAATACTGGAAGATAAAGAATCGAAATGGAAAGGCGATGGAAATATGGGAACGAGTAAAAGAGGAAAGGCCAGCCTGTTATTTGAAGATCCTCCTCTGATCCTTTCTGCCGCTTCGGTGGTGGGAAAGAAGGAAGGGGAGGGGCCCCTGGGAAAATATTTTGACCGGATCGAGATGGATTCCATGCTGGGGAAACGGACCTGGGAGGAGGCGGAAAGCGAGCTCCAGACCAGGACCGCACGGCTGGCCATTGAAAAGAGCGGGCTGGATAAGGAGGAGATCCGGTATTATTTTGGAGGCGATCTCCTGGCCCAGCTGATCGCCACCTCCTTTGGGAGCATGGACCTGGAATTCCCCATGTTCGGGCTCTACGGGGCCTGTTCCACCATGGGGGAGGGCCTTCAGCTGGGCTCCATGACCGTGGCCGGAGATTTTGCCGACCGGGTGCTGGTAACGGCCTCCAGCCATTTTGCATCGGCGGAAAAGCAGTTCCGCTTCCCCCTGGAGTATGGGAACCAGAGGCCGCTTTCTGCCACATGGACCGTCACCGGCTGCGGGGCCGTGGTCCTGGGAAAAGGCGGAGGAGGGAGCCCGCTGGCCCGGGTGGCCGGGATCACCACAGGAAAGATCGTGGACATGGATTTTAAGGATTCCATGAACATGGGGGCAGCCATGGCCATGGCCGCACTGGATACCATTGTCACCAATTTTAAAGACCTGGGAGTGGACGAGAGATATTATGACCGGATCATCACCGGGGATCTGGGAACCGTGGGCCGCAGGCTGCTGCTGGATTATCTCTTAAAGGCAGGCCATGACATCGAAAGCCGGTACATGGACTGCGGCATTGAGATCTTTGACGGCAGCACCCAGGATACCCACGCAGGAGGAAGCGGCTGCGGCTGCTCGGCTGCGGTGCTCTGCGGCTATATCCTTCCCCGGATCCAGCAGGGAGAGTGGAAGCGGGTCCTTTTTATGCCCACAGGAGCCCTGCTTTCCACGGTCAGCTTCAATGAAGGAAAAAGCGTCCCAGGCATCGCCCATGGGGTGGTCCTGGAACGCATGGACGAAGGAAGAAAGTAAATAAAACGGAAAGAAAGGCGGATGTGCAATGGAATATATACGGGCGTTTCTGGTGGGAGGACTGATCTGCGCGGCGGTGCAGCTTCTGCTGGACCGGACAAAGCTGATGCCGGGCAGGATCATGGTGTCCCTGGTGGTCACAGGAGCGGTCCTGGGATTTCTGGGGATCTATGAGCCCTTTGCCCAGTGGGCCGGGGCCGGAGCCACGGTTCCCTTAACGGGCTTTGGGAACACGCTCTGGAAGGGGATCGCCAGGGCCATGGGCGAGGACGGGATCCTGGGGATCTTCAAAGGCGGCTTCACAGCCAGCGCCGTGGGAATCTCCGGAGCCCTGGTATTTGGGTATCTGGGCTCCCTGGTATTTAAGCCGAAGATGAAGGGATAAAACGGACGGCTTTACAGCCGCCCGGCCCGGTCCTTGATATTTTGCTGGAAATTGATGACCGTATGTTCATACTCAGAATTCATGAACGGAGATGTGATAAGGAAATCTGCGGTGGCCTTATTGTTGGCAATGGGGATATCATAGACCTGGGCGATCCGGAGAAGGGCCTTGACATCCGGGTCATGGGGCTGGGCCGTCAGCGGGTCGGAGAAAAAGACCACAAAGTCCACCCCGCCTTCCACGATCTTTGCGCCGATCTGCTGGTCGCCGCCCAGGGGGCCGCTGTTATAGCCCTTGACCGGAAGCCCGGTGGCATCGGTGACCATCCTGGCGGTGGTGCCGGTGCCGCAGAGAAAGTGGTGCTTTAAGATCTCCTTGTGGGCATCGCACCAGCCAATGAGCTCGCGTTTTTTGCTGTCATGGGCAATAAGGGCGATTTTTTTCTGCTTTCCAATGGTAAGTGTCAGATAATCCATAATTGATTCCTCCTTTTGGTTAATAATGCCATAAAAAACAGAAGGTGTCAATGAATTGTTAAGGCACGAACGGTTTCATTTTACAGAAGGAAACAGCGGGGAAGGGGTTGACTTTTCCGGAAGATGCGGCTAATATATAAAACAGCAGTTAAATTTTTAAAAGGCATGGAAGGTGTACAGGGTGCCTGTTTTCCGACAGAGAGGGGATGTCATCGGCTGGAAGCATCCCAGGTTCAGACAGGAAGGCCTAATTTCCCACCGGAGCTGCATGGCTGAAACGGATATGATCTGCAAGTAGGCTGTGACGTGGTTCACGCGTTAGGTGAAGAGGAAAGTGTCTGCCAGAGGCAGGAATTAGGGTGGTACCGCGGAATTTTCGTCCCTGATACGTTTAAAGGAAACGTATCGGGGATTTTTTATTTGATAAGAGATTTCTATCAAGTAAAAAAGCACTTCGTGCTGAATCGCGCTGCACCGTGCAGAAGACGGTCTTTTGAAAATTTCCTAAAAGTATTGAAAAACTGGAATGGAGGAACATATGAAAGAACAGTTAGAGAAGATCAAATCAGAAGCGCTGGCAAAGATCGACGCTTCAGACGCTCTGGAAAAGTTAAATGAGATCCGGGTGGCATATCTGGGAAAAAAGGGTGAGCTGACCACCGTGTTAAAGAGCATGAAGGATGTGGCCCCGGAGGAAAGACCCAAGGTGGGCCAGATGGTCAACGAGGTACGCGCCCTCATCGAGGAGCGGCTGGAGGAAACGAAGACCGCACTGGCAAGAAAAGCCAGAGAGGAACAGATGAAGCGGGAAGTGATCGATGTGACCCTTCCGGCAAAGAAGGCCAATACAGGCCACAAGCATCCCAACACCATTGCCCTAGAGGAAGTGGAGCGGATCTTCGTGGGCATGGGCTACGAGGTGGTAGAAGGACCGGAGGTAGAATACGATCTGTATAATTTTGAAAAACTGAATATCCCCAAAGGGCATCCGGCCAGGGATGAGCAGGATACCTTCTATATTAATGACAGTATCCTTTTAAGAAGCCAGACCTCTCCGGTACAGGCCAGGGTCATGGAAAAACAGAAGCCGCCGATCCGTATGATCGCTCCGGGACGTGTATTCCGCTCCGATGAAGTGGATGCCACCCATTCCCCCTCCTTCCACCAAATCGAGGGCCTGGTGATCGACAAGCACATTACCTTTGCAGACCTTAAGGGAACTCTGGCAGAGTTTGCCAGAGAGCTGTTCGGAGAAGATACCAAGGTAAAATTCCGTCCCCATCATTTCCCGTTCACAGAGCCCAGCGCCGAGGTGGACGTAAGCTGCTTCAAATGCGGCGGCAAGGGCTGTCGGTTCTGTAAGGGCTCCGGCTGGATCGAGATCTTAGGCTGCGGTATGGTACACCCCCACGTTCTGGAAATGTGCGGCATCGATCCGGAGGAATACACAGGCTTCGCCTTCGGCGTAGGCTTAGAGCGCATCGCCCTGTTAAAATACGAGATCGACGACATGCGCCTCCTCTACGAAAACGACATAAGATTCCTGAAACAATTTTGATTCCGACAAGCCGTGCGGTTCCAGAATCACAATCCCGGAAGCGGAATGCCTGCATTCCAGCGGCCGGGAGAGTGATTCCGGAACCATGGGGCGCTCGCCCCAAACGAGGATCGCACCGCGATCCGAGTAAGCACGGCGACCTGGCGGGAGTCCACTTTTCCCGATCCCGGAAGCGGAATGCTTGCATTCCAGCGGCCGGGAGGGTGATTCCGGAACCATGGGGCGCCCGCCCCAAACTCGGATCGCACCGCGATCCGAGTAAGCACGGCGACCTGGCGGGAGGCCACTCTTCCCGATCCCGGAAACATCCTCACATACCCCCCACGGGCACCATAAATCATCGATTACACAACCACAGATAGGAGAAAACAGACTATGAATACATCCTTATCCTGGATAAAAGCATATGTTCCAGACCTGGACGTGACCGCCCAGGAATACACCGACGCCATGACCCTGACCGGAACAAAGGTAGAAGGCTTCGAGCGTCTTGACAAAAATCTTGAAAAGATCGTAGTAGGCGAGATCCTTTCCATCGACCGCCATCCCGACGCAGACAAGCTGGTGATCTGCCAGGTGAACGTGGGAGATGAGACCCTCCAGATCGTCACCGGCGCTCCCAACGTCCATGTGGGCGACAAGGTCCCGGTGGTCTTAGACGGAGGAAAAGTCGCCGGCGGCCACGACGGCGGCCCCCTTCCCGAGGACGGCATCACCATCAAGGCCGGAAAGCTGCGCGGCGTGGATTCCTACGGCATGATGTGCTCCATCGAGGAGCTGGGCTCTGACCGGAACATGTATCCGGACGCACCGGAAAGCGGCCTCTACATTCTTCCGGCAGACGCGGTTCCCGGAGAGGACGCCGTTGCCCTTTTAGGCCTCCGCGACACCGTATTCGAGTATGAGATCACCTCCAACCGCGTGGACTGTTACAGCGTCCTGGGCATTGCCAGAGAGGCGGCAGCCACCTTCGGAAAGGAATTCAAGGCTCCGGTGATCACAAAGACCGGAAACAGCGAGGATATCAATGATTACTTAAAGGTAACCGTAGAAAATACAGACCTCTGCAAACGCTACTGCGCCAGAATGGTGAAGAACATCCATCTGGCTCCGTCTCCCAAGTGGCTCCAGCACCGCCTGGCAGCCTCCGGCATCCGCCCCATCAACAACATCGTGGACATCACAAACTACATTATGGAAGAGTACGGACAGCCCATGCACGCCTTCGACTATGACCTGCTGGCCGGTCATGAGATCGTTGTGAAATGCGCCAAGGACGGCGACGTGTTCCAGACCCTGGACGTCCAGGAGAGAAAGCTGGACCATACGGTGCTCATGATCAACGATGCAGAGAAGGAAGTGGGGATCGCCGGTATCATGGGAGGCGAAAATTCCAAGATCACCGATGACGTGAAGACCATGGTATTCGAGTGCGCCACCTTTGACGGCACCAATATCCGCCTTTCCGCAAAAAAGGTGGGCTTAAGGACCGACGCCTCCGGAAAGTATGAAAAAGGACTGGATCCCAACACCGCCGAGGAGGCCGTAAACCGCGCCTGCCAGCTGATCGAGGAGCTGGGAGCCGGAGAGGTAGTGGGCGGCATGATCGACGTTTATCCGGTAAAGGCAGAGGAATCCAGGGTGAAATTCCAGCCTGAAAAGATCAACGCTCTTTTAGGTACTGACATTGCTCCGGAGACCATGCTCCAGTACATGGAAAAGATCGAACTGCGGTACGATAAAGAGACCGGTGAGATCGTGGCTCCCACCTGGAGACAGGATATCCACTGCATGGCAGATCTGGCAGAGGAGGTGGCCAGATTCTATGGCTACGATAAGATCGGAACCACCCTCCCCACCGGCGAGGCCACCACAGGAAAGCTTTCCTACAAGCTGCGTGTGGAGCAGATCGCCAGAAATGTGGCTGAGTTCTGCGGCTTCTCCGAGGGCATGACCTACTCCTTCGAGAGCCCGAAGGTATTCGATAAATTAAACATTCCGGCAGAGGATGCCGCAAGACAGACCGTAGTGATCTCCAACCCCCTGGGCGAGGACTTCAGTGTCATGAGGACCCTTCCTCTCCACGGTATGTTAAACTCCTTATCCACCAACTACAACCGGAGAAATAAAAATGTCCGTCTGTACGAGCTGGCCAACGTATATCTTCCCAAGAGCCTGCCCTTGACAGAGCTTCCCGACGAGCGGATGCAGTTTACCCTGGGCATGTACGGAGACGGCGATTTCTTCACCATGAAGGGCGTGGTGGAAGAGTTCTTTGATAAGGCCGGAATGCATGGACGTGTATCCTACGATCCGGAAGCAGGGAAAGCCTTCCTCCATCCAGGCAGACAGGCCGCCATCCTTTATGAGGGCGACATGGTCGGATACCTGGGAGAGGTACATCCGGATGTGCTGGATAATTATAAGATCGGAGAAAAGGCATACGTGGCAGTTTTAGATATGCCTGCTGTAACGCCCCATACCTCCTTTGACCGCAAGTACACCGGCATTGCCAAGTATCCGGCAGTGAGCCGTGATCTGAGCATGGTGGTTCCCAAGAACATCCTGGTGGGCCAGATCGAGGAGATGATCGTTCAGAGAGGCGGAAAGATCCTGGAGAGCTACAACCTGTTTGATATTTACGAGGGCTCCCAGATCCTGGAGGGCTATAAGTCCGTCGCTTATTCCATCACCTTCCGGGCCAAGGACCACACCCTGGAGGAAAAGGAGATCAATGGTGCCATGAATAAGATCTTAAACGGATTAAAGTCCATGGGCATCGAGCTCCGCGCATAAGACAGGATAAAAATGGCTATCCTTACAGTAACCAAACGCTGTAAGGAGGCCATTTTTTTATGGATATGGATTATGAGATCGTAAAGGTAAGAGGAAGGGAGATCCTGGATTCCCGGGGAAATCCCACCGTGGAGGCAGAGGTGGAGCTGGAATGCGGGGCTGTGGGAAGGGCGTCCGTGCCCTCCGGCGCGTCCACTGGAAGCCATGAGGCCAGGGAGCTCCGGGACGGCGGAGACAGGTATCTGGGGAAGGGCGTGAAAAGGGCTGTGGAACATGTGAACCACGGGCTGGCGGAAGCGGTGCTTTTTGAAAATGTCCTGGACCAGAGCCGCATCGACCGGCTCCTTAAGGAGGCCGACGGCAGTGAAAACAAGGAGCGCCTGGGCGCCAACGCCATTCTGGCTGTATCCCTTGCGTCGGCCAGGGCGGCGGCCAGCGCCTTAAAGCTCCCGCTGTACCGGTATCTGGGAGGAATCAGCGGACGGACCCTTCCAGTCCCCATGATGAATATTTTAAACGGGGGGAGACATGCGGACAACACCGTGGACCTGCAGGAGTTTATGATCATGCCCACAGGAGCGTCCGGATTTTCTGAAGGGCTCCGGATGGGGACAGAAGTGTACCATACTTTAAAGCGTCTCTTAAAGGAAGGCGGGTACTCTACGGCAGTGGGAGACGAGGGAGGCTTCGCCCCGGATCTTAAGGATTCCAGAGAGGCTCTGGATTTTCTGGTGCGGGCGGTCCGGGAAGCCGGATATGAACCGGGTACAGACGTGAAGATCGCCATCGATGCGGCAGCCAGCGAGCTTTATAATGAAGAAACGGGACGCTACGATTTTCCCGGGGAAAGCTCCATGACCGGGATCCCGGTTTCCAGGTCCGCGGAGGAGATGGTGGAATATTTCCGGAGCCTGTCCGACGGCTTTCCCATATGCTCCATCGAAGACGGCCTCCACGAAGAGGACTGGGAGGGATGGCAGCTCCTTACCAGGACCCTGGGTCACCGGATCCAGCTTGTGGGAGACGATCTGTTTGTCACCAATGAAGCGCGGCTCTTAAAGGGGATCCGGTCCGGAGCCGGAAACGCCATCCTGGTAAAGGTAAACCAGATCGGGACCTTAAGTGAGAGCCTGGCGGCCATTGAGACGGCAAAAAAGGCCGGCTTCGGGACTGTGATCTCCCACAGGTCCGGGGAAACAGAGGACAGCTTCATCGCGGATCTGGCGGTGGCTGTCAACGCGGGACAGATCAAGACCGGCGCGCCCTGCCGCTCTGAACGGACGGCGAAATACAACCAGCTTCTGAGGATCGAAGGGGAACTGGAGGGAAATTTCCAGAAATAACGGTTGTTTTTTAGGGCATCCTATGATATGATAGACATGCTTGTAAACAGGAGGTGTAAGTGTGCTGAGAATCATTCTGACAATCGTATTTGTTTTATTATGCATTGCAATGACTGTGATCGTACTGATGCAGGAAGGAAAGTCCGCAGGACTTGGCGCCATCAGCGGTGCAGCGGAGACATACTGGGGCAAAAATAAAGGCCGTTCCATGGAAGGAAAGCTGGAAAAATTTACAAAGCTCGCGGCGGTCCTGATCTTTGTCCTGGCTCTTGTATTAAACTTAAAGGTATTTTAAGACGATGAACACTCTTGCAGATGAAATGCAGGAGTGTTTTTTGGCTTATAGGAAACCTGTAAAGCAGGATTCCATTTGAAAATAAAGATGAAAAAGGAGATTCATGGAAGAAAATCTTTTAAAAGAAAGAAAAGAAACGCTCATGGCCTTAATGAACGACAAGGCCTACATTCCCATGAAGCTGAAGGAGCTGGCGATCCTTCTGGGTGTTCCAAGGGAGGACCGGGGAGAGCTGGAGGCGGTGCTGAAGGCGCTCATGGCCGATGGGAAGATCGCTGTTTCTAAAAAAGGAAAATACGCCCGGGCAGAGATCTTTGCAGAGACAGGCGTTTTCACAGCCCATTATAAGGGCTTTGGCTTTGTATCCGTGGAGGGACGGGAGTCCGATCTGTTCATCGCCCCGGACAACACCGGAGACGCCATGGACGGAGATACGGTCCAGGTGACAGTGGAGGAAGCAGGAAGCGGCCGCCGGGCGGAGGGGACCGTCATAAAGGTATTGAAGCGGGCCAACGAAACGGTGGTGGGCATGTATGAAAAGAGCAAAAAGAATCATTTTGGCTTTGTGATCCCGGATAATCCCAGGATCACCATGGATATCTTCGTTCCGGAAGGAATGGACATGGGTGCGGTCTCCGGCCATAAGGTCATGGTAAAGCTCACCTCCTACGGGGGGAAGAGAAAAAATCCGGAGGGGCAGGTGGTGGAGATCCTGGGCCATGTAAACGATCCCGGCGTGGATATTCTGTCTATTGTCCGCGCCTATGGCCTGCCGGAGTCCTATCCGGAGGAGGTCATGGAGGAAGCAGCCCGTGTCCCGGAGGAGCTTTCGGCGGAAACCGTGGAAGAGGAGCTTAAAAAGGGCCGGAAGGATCTCCGGTCTGTGCCCATGGTCACCATCGATGGAGAGGACGCCAAGGATCTGGACGATGCGGTCAGCATTTCAAAGGAATGTGAGGATGGCCGGACGATCTACCATCTGGGAGTGCATATTGCGGATGTGGCCCATTATGTGACGGAAAAAAGCGCTCTGGATGCGGAGGCATACCGGCGGGGCACCAGCGTATATCTGGTGGACCGGGTGATCCCCATGCTGCCTCACCGGCTTTCCAACGGCATCTGCTCCTTAAACGCCGGCTGCGACCGGCTGGCCTTGAGCTGTCTGATGGATATGGACGAAAAAGGGAATATCACCGGCCATGAGATCTGTGAGACGGTGGTGCGGATCGACCGGCGGATGACGTATACGGCGGTGAATGCTGTGCTCACAGGCGGGAATACAGATGAGAGCCTTGAAACAGAGGGCTTTGGCTCCATGTTCCGTCTGCTGGATGAGGCGGCCGGGATCCTGCGTAAAAAGCGTATGGAGCGGGGAGCCGTGGACTTTGACTTTGCGGAATGCAAGATCCTACTGGATGAAAAGGGGCGGCCGGAGGCTCTGGTACCCAGGGAGCGGAACGCGGCCACCATGCTCATTGAGGATTTTATGCTGGCGGCCAACGAGACGGTGGCAGAGGATTACTACTGGCAGCAGATCCCGTTTCTGTACAGGACCCACGAAAAGCCCGATGAGGAAAAGATCCGCCGGTTTGCGATCCTGATCAACAACTTCGGTTACTCCCTTCATATCGGAAACGGGGAGGTCCATCCCAAGGAGATCCAGAAGCTGCTCTCCCGGGCAGCGGGAACGCCGGAGGAGGCCATGCTCTCCAGGCTTGCCCTGCGGTCCATGAAGCAGGCAAAATATACCACGGACTGCGTGGGCCATTTCGGTCTGGCAGCCCGGTATTACACACATTTTACATCCCCCATCCGCAGGTATCCGGATCTGCAGATCCACCGGATCATCAAGGAGAACCTTCATGGCAGGCTGGGAGAAAAACGGCTGTCCCACTATGGAAAGCTGCTGCCGGAGGCCGCAGTCTGGACCTCCTCCAGAGAACGGTTGGCCGAGGAGGCAGAACGGGAAACGGAGAAGGCGAAAAAGGTCCAGTACATGGAACGGCGCATCGGGGAGGTTTTTGACGGGGTCATCTCCGGGATCAGCAATTATGGATTTTATGTGGAGCTTCCTGATACGGTGGAGGGCATGGTCCATGTAAGCGAACTGGACGGCGATTATTATGTGTTCGATGAAGCGCATTATGAGCTGGTGGGAGAGCGCACCAGAAAACGGTTTAAGCTGGGACAGCCCATCCGCGTCCAGGTGGTGGCTGTGGACCGGTATTTAAAGACCATCGACTTCCTTCCGGTGCGGGAGTTTTAGGGCTTTGGGAGCGAAAATGCAGACTCCGGAGCCAGGGGCTTCCGTCCGGGCGTAAAAATCAGACAGAAACGAGGAAAACATCTATGGGGAAGAATAGTATCAAGCTGATCGCCAACAATAAAAAGGCGTATTTCGACTATTTCATCGACGATAAATTTGAATGCGGCATTTCCCTGGCAGGAACAGAGGTGAAGTCCCTCCGTATGGGCAAATGCAGCGTCAAGGAGTCCTTCGTGCGGATCGTCAACGATGAAGTGATGATCTATGGCATGCACATCAGTCCTTATGAAAAGGGAAATATTTTTAATAAGGATCCCCTTCGGGAGAGAAAGCTTCTGATGCACCGGTATGAGATCAATAAATTAAAGGGAAAGATCCAGGAAAAGGGCTATACCCTGGTGCCTCTCCAGGTCTATTTTAAGGGAAGCCTGGTGAAGGTGGAGATCGGCCTGGCCCGGGGCAAGAAGCTTTATGATAAGCGGGCGGATATTGCCAAAAAGGACCAGAGACGGGAGCTGGAAAAGGATTTTAAGGTAAAGAACCTGTACTAACAGACCGGAAGGAGGGAAGTCCATGGATGGCCGCCATACCTATATTGCCATTGATCTCAAGTCCTTTTATGCCTCAGTGGAATGTATGGAGCGGGGGCTGGATCCTCTCCGGACGTGTCTTACGGTGGCAGACGGGACCCGTACAGAAAAGACCATCTGCCTGGCAGTCTCTCCGGCCTTAAAGTCCTTCGGGATCCCGGGGCGGCCCAGGCTCTTTGAGGTGAACCAGAAGGTGAGGGAGGTCAACGCCGCCAGAAAGAGGAACGCGCCGGGAGGCAGGCTTTCGGGGGAGTCCTATGACGCAGAGGAACTTAAAAAGGATCCGTCTCTGGCGGTGTCCTTTCTTACGGCCCCGCCCAGGATGGCCCTGTATATAGAAAAGAGCACAAAGATCTATGACATTTATCTGCGGTATGTGGCTCCAGAGGATATCCACGTATACTCCATTGACGAGGTATTCATGGATGTGACCCAGTATCTTCCTATATATAAGATGACGCCTCATGAACTGGCTATGAAGATGATCCGGGAGGTCCTTAAGGAAACAGGGATCACGGCCACGGCCGGGATCGCGGAAAATCTGTATCTCTGTAAGGCGGCCATGGACATTGTGGCAAAGCGGGTGCCGCCGGACCAGGATGGGGTGCGGATCGCAGAGCTGGACGAAATGAGCTACCGCCGGCTTTTGTGGGACCACAGGCCGCTGACTGATTTCTGGCGGGTGGGCCGTGGATATGCGAAAAAGCTGGAGGCGGCCGGACTGTTCACCATGGGAGACATCGCCAGATGCTCTCTGGGAAAGCCTGGGGAGTTTTACTGTGAGGACCTGCTGTACCGGATGTTCGGCATCAACGCGGAGCTCCTCATCGACCATGCCTGGGGATGGGAGCCATGTACCATTGCGGACATCAAGGCCTACCGCCCGGAGGAAAAGAGCGTGGGAGCCGGTCAGGTGCTCCAGTATGCCTACGATTTCCAGAAGACGCGGAACGTGGTCCGGGAGATGGCTGACGCTCTGGCCCTGGAACTGGTGGAAAAACGTCTGGTCACAGACCAGGTGGTGCTGACCGTGGGCTATGACCGGGAAAATCTGACAGATCCCGGACGGCGGAAGGCATACCGCGGGGAGATCACCGTGGACCGGTATGGCCGCCAGATCCCAAAAGCCGCCCATGGAACGGAGCATCTGCGCCGCCCCACATCCTCCTCGGACCAGATCGTGGAGGCATTTACGAGACTGTTTGACCGGATCATGGACCCGTCCCTTCTGACCCGCCGGATGTATCTGTCCGCCATCCATGTAAAAGATGAGAGGGAGGCCGGGAAGGAGGAGGCATACTGCCAGCTGAGCCTGTTTGACGATTTCGGCCTGGAGGAAGAGACATCCCGGGAAGAAACAGAAAAGCGGGAACGGGAGAGACGGATGCAGGAGGCAATGCTGACGATCCGGCAGAAATTCGGAAAGAACGCCATTGTTAAAGGCATGAATTTACAGGAGGGGGCCACGGGCATGGACCGGAACCGGCAGATCGGAGGTCACAGGGCAGAATGAAAAAATATGAGGACATTATTTCTCTTCCCCACCATGTGTCCGATCATCATCCGCAGATGTCCCTCCATGACCGGGCGGCCCAGTTTTCTCCCTTTGCGGCCCTGACGGGCTATGGAGATGCGGTGGAGGAAACGGCGCGGCTGACATCCCAGAAGAAGATCCTGGACGAAACGGAGCGGGAGGCCCTGGACCGGCAGCTGGCTTCTCTGGCGGGACTCCTGGAGGAGAGCCGGAAGGCAGACGGAAGACGTGGGCGCGTTCCCGGGGTCCGGATCACATATTTTCTTCCGGACCAGAAAAAGAGCGGGGGAGCTTATCTAAAACAGTGCGGAGCCGTCACAGACCTGGACTGGCTGCGGGGAGAGATCGTTATGGAGGATGGGACGCGGATCCCGGCGGAGGATGTGGTGGAGCTGGAGCTGTCCCGGACTTGACTTTTTTCCTGTAAGATGGTATGATGATCATGCTCCATAAGAGCGCCAGTAAGGGCTTGTACTGGTTTCGACGGGGGCTATGAAGCTGGTGAAGCTATCCGCATGCGATGCGTTAAATGGCAAACCTAAATATAAACGCTAACGACGAATTAGCATACGCAGCCTAATTTAGGCGGCTGTCGGCCCCGGCGGACCTGCACTCCGGGTAACCGGCATCATTAATTGCAGGAAACGACACGTGCAAAGCTTTGAGCACGCGGGCGTAGGATGAAGCTACTGAACGTACCAGGATGTCTGTTTCCGGGTACGGGAGGGAATGTCAAAGAACAGACTATGATAGTAGAAGAACAGGGGATTGGTTTTCGGACAGGGGTTCGATTCCCCTCAGGTCCACGAAAAAGACGGGTTTAACCTTATGGGTTTAAATCCGTTTTTTGTTTCATAAAGTAAGCTTAGGGAAAAGGAGGCGGAAAATGAACAGACAAAGACTTTTTATTGCGGTATGTATGACAGCGGCAGTCCTGGGCGGCTGCGGTGCGAAGGAGGCAGACGCGGCCGCGGCCGCGGGAACGGAACAGACGGCTGCCGGCATAGAAAACGGATCCGAAGCTTCTGATGCAAAGGATGAAAAGCCAGGCACTGCCGGGAGCGGTACGGGTGCGCTTATGACAGATGGATCCGAGATCCGGACAGAAAAAACAGGCACAGGGGATCCGGAAGGCATGACTTTGTATGCAGAGCTTTCGTTTTACCTGGGGGATGTGGAGTGGCGCCTGCAGAAATTCGCCCAGTCCGATCTTGTGGACCATGGAGAGCTGCTCCTGGACGACAGATGCCGCTTCCTCATAAGAGCTGTATCCGGGGATGGTGCTTATGTATTTTTCGATGAGGCTGTGCAGTTGGGGGAACCGGAGGCGGATGTTTGGACGGATCCGGAGGACCGGCTCCATGTGGTGATCCGCGACGCCCGGACGGCCAGATACAGGATCACAGACCACATCTACGATAAAGATACAGAAGTATTTAATGGAAGAGTACTGATCGGCGAAGATGGGATCAATTACTGGGGAACAGCCGCAGGAAATGGAGGAGGGCTTTCTTTGGAGACCGAAGGCCAGGAGGAGATGGAGACCCTCTGCGGCTATATCCAGAAGATCGAAAACGGAGCGGTCTGGATCGACCAGGTGGAATACGTGGAAGAGAGCGATATGGAAAGGATCAGAGAACTGGGGCTTACAGAGGCAGATATGGCCGGCGGCTTCTATATCTATAACCCGGAGGAGGAATCCGTTCCGCTGACACTGGCTGACGATGCGGTCTATACGTTCATTGACTGGGGGAGGGATTTTATCCCTTCCGATTCTTCACAGGACCTGACGGTCTCTACTACGACGCTGGCTCTTTTTGAGGCATATCTGGAAACCTACGAGGATGGAAAGCCAGGAATGCCGTTTTTTATGGAGACCGATGGGGATAGGGTGATCCGTATTTTTGAAAAGCCTATGGCATAAAAAAGGCAGTTGTTTTGAAAATGTGATTTAGATGCATCCTATAAACATACATTAATAGGCTTGCATCTTGGCAGACTGATTTATATATTTTTTTGGTGTTCTGAAATATATCTTTGTAAGATTTTTTATACTTCTGCCATGAGCAAAAATTTTGTGAAAGTCTGCTCTCTGGAGTTTTGAACCTGGAGAGCAGACCCTGGAACTTTAGGAGTGGTGCCGTTCCTTAATCATACCTAGTTTTTTCATAGTCCGATAAAGAGTGCTGGTACTGATTCCAAGGGATTCAGCGGTTTTTTTCCGATTATTATTGTTTTGAATGAGAGTATCTTTAATGATGCCTTCGTGGAGGCTGTTGATTCCAGCCTTTATGAGGGCATTTGTACTATCAGTCCGGGGCTCTTTTGCCTGGAAACCCTGAGAAACGGAAACTGCCCGGACAGCTGCATTTAAATCCAGGCTGTTGCCGGAAGAAAGGACCATGGCCCGTTCTACCAGATTGGATAGCTGGCGGATATTTCCAGGATAGGGGAAGGAACGGAGGTATTTGATGGCTTCTGGATCAACTCGGCTGACAGGGATATGCAGCTCTTTTGACTTCTGTTTCACAAAATGGCGGATCAGAAGTTCGATATCATCTTCCCGTTCTTTTAAAGAAGGGAGTTTCATTTCTAATACACTGATCCGGTAATAGAGGTCTTCCCGGAACATTTTTTTCTTAACCATTTCTTTTAGGTCTTTGTTGGTTGCGGCAATGACACGGATATCCACAGGAATGACCCGGACACCTCCAATGGGAGTGACTTCATGCTCCTGAAGGACGCGAAGAAACCGGGCCTGGACATGCAGTGGCATTTCACTAACCTCATCAAGAAAGACAGTTCCCTTATGTGCCTGGACAAACAAACCCTGCTTTCCTCCGCTTAAGGCACCAGTAAACGCTCCCTTTTCATAACCGAACAGCTCGCTTTCAATCAAATTTTCCGGTAAAGCGGCACAGTTGATTACCACAAAGGGGCCTTTTTTGCGTTGACTGGCATTGTGAATGCTTTGAACGAACATTTCTTTTCCTGTTCCTGACTCCCCATAGACCAGGATGGAACTGTCCACGGCCGCATACCGAGCGGCAGTTTGGATACAGGAGGTGACGGCAGGGCTATTGCCAATGATATTCCGGAAGGTGATAGAGGCTCCAGCATTTCCTGGAAGCATTTGTTTTCGTACCTGTTGTTCCACGGTCTGAAGCTTTTCAACAGGGGTCAGCGTTAAAACAGCAGAACGGAATACCTCATGAACGAATATGGCTTTTCCTTCCAAAACATAGGGACTGCCATGGAGGGTGACCATTTTTCCAGAAAAATCTTCAAAGTCAGTTAGGAGCATTTGAATTTCTGGACAATTTAAAGGGGTCTGGAAGACAAAGAGTGAACAGAGCTGAAGAGAACTCATACGGAGAAATGTACTGGCAGAACGATTTGCTGTCTGAATTTTTCCGTTGGGTTCAAGGGAAAGGATGCCTTCAGAAATATGATCCTGAATGGTGTGTAAAATTTCGGTTTGCTCCTGCCGTTCTTCTATGGCTTTCAGATTATGCTGAGCCAGGTGGACTGCTGAGAGGATATCACTTTCATCATAAGGTACATTGATAATTGCCATATGGTGGCTTTTAGCAAACTCATTAATGATACCGCCGCCAATGACAACCTTATAGCCATCTTCTTCCAATTTTTGGAAAATTCCTGGAAATTCACTGGTACTTTGGTAAGGAAAATAGGAGACAGCACCGGGGAAATCTTCGCAGGCCTTCCGGACAGCGGGGCTGTTGCTCTCTCTCCAGACAATAGCGGCATGGTCGGAGAGTTTCAGAGCGTTACGGATGGAATCAGTAAATGAAATTCGGTTTCTTCGTATGGTAACGACGGAAATGTCCACCTGGTTCATAATAGATTCGGCATAAACGTCGCCGGTAATAAGTATTTCCGCTCCCTGGGCGATGGCCCGATGAAGTACATCAAGCGAATCTGTGTTTTCATCTAGCTCATAGACAGGATAGGAAAGGGCACTTTGTTTCAAAATCAGGCGGGCATGATCACAATGGTATTTTCTTCTCAAAGCGATGATGATTTTTTCTTTCATGATACTCCTTTTTGATAAAATGTTGAATTTGAATGTTATATTAATTCGTTCAGTCAAAAATGAATTTTATTTTTTCAGTTTATCGCATTTTTCTTTCTTTTACAAGTGACATGGAAAAAAACAAGAAAAGTGACATGGAAAAAAACAAGAGGATTGTTAAGTAATATACATAAAAAAAGAATCGTACATATATAGATCTGATAAATAAACAGAAAAACATAGTATCAATGAAAATTTGGCATGGAGATTGCTTATTATTTAGAATGTGACACAATAAAGCGGATCCGAAGTAAAACAAACGTAAACAAAAAGAAAAGGGGGTCATTTTTATGACGTATGCGGTTCTTGGTTATGCAATGATTGCTCTGATTGTGATTCTTCTGCTTACCAATAAGGCCAATCCAATCATGGCATTTATTATTGTTCCGCCGATTATTGCACTAACAGCTGGTTATTCCATTTCAGAAATTAATGATTTCATCAAAGCTGGTGTTTCAAGTTCCATGGGAACAGCACTTCTTGCCATGCTTTCTATTATATTCTTCAGCATTATGACGGAACAGGGATTATTTGATCCAGTGGTTGATTTTCTCGTTTCCAAAGCGGGAGACAAGGTGGCGATTATTGTTGTGATCTCTGCTCTGGTAGCACATTTTTCCCATTTGGATACGGGAACAACCAGTACGCTGCTGGTTACAATTCCGGCTATGCTTCCCATTTACAAAAGAATCGGAATTGATAGAAAGTATCTGTACCTGGTCATTGTTCAGGCCATCGGTGTTATGAATCTTCTTCCCTGGGGAGGAGCCATTACCCGTTCCTGCGCTGTAACTGGAATGGACCCGGCAGCCATCACAAGAGCCCTTGTCCCCTGTCTGATTGCAGGCTTTGCTTATAATATGGTTACAGCATATCTTTACGGCAAACGTGCTCAGGCAAAAATTCGTGACGGCATTCTTGACAGAGGAGAAGATTCTGTAGAAGGTGACAGCGGGCTGACAGTGGAAGGAAACCGTAATACAAAGCTGAATATGAAATATTGGATTAATCTGGCCTGGACGCTTTTCATTATTGTCCTTTTGTTTAAAGGAACCTTTGCTGGTTATATTACGTTTATGTTTGCGGTTGCAGGAGCTTTGCTGATTAACTACCGGACTGTAAAGGAGTGGAATGGAATTATTGACAAGTATGCGAAGAATGCACTGCGAATTACACTGGTCATGTTTGCAGCCGGTTTCTTTTCGGGAATTTTGAACAAGAGCGAAATGCTGACAGAGATGGCAGGAGTTGTTACCAGTATGATCCCAGCCTCCATGGCTCCTCTGTTTGCGATTATCTGTGGTGTGATTGCTTTTGTATTCTCAATCCTGCTTGGGGCCGATGGTTTCCATTATGGTATGATGCCCCTTTTAATCAAAGCGGGGGAAACCTTTGGATTTGGACAGACTGGACTGGTATACATTATGTGCATGGGTGCGGATGTGGTTTCCCAGCTTCGTCCGGTACAGGCTACATCCTGGATGACGGCTGGAATGTGCAACATTGAATTTAAGGACGGAGCCATTAAAGCGTTTCCGATTATTCTCGGACTTTTTGCAGTAGAAGTTGTTGTTGGCGTGATTTTTGGAATTATTCCAATCTTATAAGGAGAAAACCATGATTATTGATAAACTGGAGTATGCGTCAAGATACTATGGATTGAATTCTAATCTGGATTATGTGTTGAAGTATCTTGTGGAGCATGAAAAAGAACTGAAGGAAAGTCCCATTGGTATTACCAGATTTACAGAAAATATTCAAGGAAAATGCATTGCCTACAATACTGTGGTCGGCAGCAGGAAATGGGAGTCCCATGAAGAGTTTACAGATCTTCAGTATATGTTAAAGGGTACAGAGCGCATTGGATTTAATCATGAAGAGAATATGGTTAATTCTAAAAAACAGGAAGGAAAGGACCAGATTCTCCATGAAGGTGATGGTGACAAAATCCTCCTTCCGGAAGGATATTTTATCATTTTGTTCCCGGGAGAGGTCCATATGTCAAAACTCGCAGATGGTCCTTCTACCTGTGTTGAAAAAGCAGCGTTTAAGATCCGTCTTTAAGATGGAAGGGGAGGAAGAAAAAATGAGTCAGAAACCATTATATGCTTATGTGGGAACATATACGACAGAAAATTCCAAGGGGAACCGCAATGCCCATGGGGTAGGAATCTATGTGTATGAGATCAGCAGGACCAATGGAAGATGGAAGCTGGTTCAGGAAATGCCTGCATTAAATCCTGCCGTCCTGCAATTTGGAAAAGATCAGAAGTATGTTTATTGTGTCAATAGCAACAGCGGAGGTGTGACAGCCTTTCTCCGTGACGGGGAAACGGGAATGCTTACAGAATTGAACCGTGCAGAAACAGACGGCAATAACATCATGATTATGTCTGTGGATAGAGCCGGAGAGTACATGGTTACTGGTGATCATAAGGGAATTGTTAATGTATTTCATCTGGAAGCGGATGGAACCATCGGAAAAAAGACAGACAGCTTTGTTCTTCCGGGTGAGAAGGGACCGCTGAATGAGAAGATTCAGCCCTGGTCCCGTCCGCATCACCTGCCTTTTTCACCGGATGGCAGATATGTGCTGATTGCGGATAAGGGACTGGACATTGTCCACAGTTATGCCATCGACAGGGAAATAGGGAAGCTTTCCCTGGGACAGCAGCTAAAGTGCCATGGTGCTTCCTGCCCGCGCCATTTGTGGTTCCATCCTAATGGGGAATGGGTCTATATTAATACAGAATATACATCTACGATTATTGCCTGCCGGTATGACAGAGAAAAGGGAACCCTGGAACCTTTCCAGGTAGTTTCAGCTCTTCCGGATGATTATTTCGACGTGAATACTATGACATCAGAGCTGGTGGTCCACCCCAACGGAAAATTTCTTTATATTTCTAACCGTCGTGTTAACAACATCGGTGCCTTTTCTATTAATCAGAAGACGGGGAGGCTTTCTCCAATTGGATGGATTCCCTGTGGTGGAAAGAAGCCAAGATTTTTCGCCATTGAGCCCGGAGGAAGGTATTTGTTCAACGGTAATCAGTCAAGTGATACAATCACATTATTCGCCATTAACCAGGAAACTGGTGAACTGGAGGCTACAGGAAAAGTTTTGAATACACCGACACCGGTATGGATCTTGTTTACAGATGCGGTGGAATCCATTGAAGAATTTGGAGAAAAGAGAGGGGAGTAATAAATATGAGTGTGGGAAATCGTGTGTTTTTACAGAGGGAACTTCCAGATATGGAGCTGGTAAAGCGGTATCAAAGACTTCCGGCCGCCAATGTGGCCGATACCATGAGCCGTTCCTGTGCTTTAAATTCAGAAATTCATCTGATCAGCAGTCCGGACCGGCCGATCATGGCCGGTCCGGCGCTCACAGTTAAGGCTCGTCCAGGGGATAATCTGATGCTTCATAAGGCTTTGGACATGGCTCAGGAGGGAGATGTAATTGTGGTATCCAATGATGGAGACCGGACTCATTCTCTAATGGGAGAGATTATGGCAGTTTATGCGCAGAATAAGAGAAAGGTGGCGGGTATTGTTCTGGATGGCCCTATTCGGGATATGGAAGAATTGTCTCAGATGAGCCTGTTCCTTTATGCCACAGGCTCCACACCGGGAGGACCTTATAAGGAAGGGCCAGGTGAGATCAATGTGCCAATCTCTATTGGGAATATCGCTGTAAAGCCTGGAGATATTATCCTGGGAGACCGGGATGGGGTGATTGTCATACCACAGGAAGATGCAGCCTCCATTATTGATGGAGCAGAAGCTTATGCAGCTATGGACGCGGGGAAGGTAGAGGAAGCTAAAAACGGAACGTCCAAGAGGCAGTGGGTGGAAGATACACTGGCAAAGAAAAATGTGGAGATTATCGACGGGACATACAAAGGCTGAGAGAAGTGGAAGTAAGGAGGAAGCGGATTAATGAAAACGGTTTTATGCAGCAGAACCAGACCATCTCAGATCGGAGAGGAAATATACGACGGCGGCTTTGGGTATACACTGGATTTTTCCTGGGCCAAATGGCCGAAAGACCTGGAGGGTGTCCATACTCTCAATGGCTGTTTTGATCCAGAAGGAAATCTTTATGTGGCAACGGAGAATCCGGAGAATCCGGTAGTGATCTTCTCCCCGGAGGGGGAATATCTCCGCAGTATAGGAGCCGGGTTATTTAAAAAGGCGCATAGTGTATTTCTGACACCCCATAGAACAATCCTGACAGCAGACACCAGCCCCGGTTACCATGTGATCCGGGAGATTACTATGGATGGGGAACTGGTTTATGACTTTGGAACATTGGGCCAGCCGGGGGATTCAGGCTATGATCTGAATTATCTGAAAACGCTGGAAAAGGAGGGCCGTGTTCCCCAGGACCCAGAGTGGAATAAGCGGGCGGAGGCGAATGCCAGGCTGGACAGCGTGAAAAAACTGGGAACCCCGTTCTGCCGCCCTTGTGCGATGATCATGAATGAAAATGGCGAATATTTTGCAGCTGACGGTTATGGGAACGATGCAGTCCATAAATTCAGAGCAGATCGCTCATACGAAAAATCCTGGGGAGGTCCGGGACAGGAGCCGGGGAAGTTTCGGCTGGTCCATGATATTCGTCTGGATGACCGGGGCCGTCTTTGGGTAACAGACCGGGAAAATAAGAGGGTGCAGATATTCACTCAGGATGGAGAACTTCTGGCTGTGATCGGAGGGAATCTGATGCGGATCGGAGCTGTTTGGATTTCTGGTTCACTTGCTTACATAGGAGAACTGGATGGTGGGATCACTGTTGTTGATATGGATTTCCATGTGTTAGCGCAGCTGGGATGTAAAGGATCGGTCATACATGCCCATGGTCTTACGGCAGATAAGGATGGAAACCTGTTTGTATTTACCAATCGGAAAAATTCCAATACTATTTTACGATTAATTCGGAAATAAGGGAGGTACAAAGGATGAAGGGGACGAAATTTACATTTTTTGGAGCTATGTGTGTACTGGTGGAGCGAAGTGACGGAAAGAAGTTCCTATTTGATCCGTATATCACGGAGAATCCTCAGACAGATGCGCCTCTTGAACAGTTTCTGGATATCGATTATCTCTTTGTAACCCACAATGCGGGAGATCATTTTGGGGATGCAGATGTGATCATGGAAAATGCGCCCAAGGCGGTTTTGTTCAGCGGAAAGGATGTAAACCGTCACGTTCAGAAGCGGGTGCCGCTTCCCAGAGAGCGGTGGTTTGGGACGATCTATGGAGACAGTCGGAAACTGGATGAGATTACGACCGTCCACACGGTCAATGCGATTCACCGCTCCAAAGAAAACAACAGCGGAACAGAAGTTTCTCATCCGGCGTTTGGATTTATTTTGGAGGTAGAACCTGGCGTTGTGTATTATCATGTGGGGGATACCTGCCTATTCGGGGATATGCGCCTGTATCGGGAACTGTATCACCCGACAGTCATGACCGTTGGAATCTCCAGTTTTAAGGCTCCTTATCCACCTTGTGAAATGCCGGCCCGGGAGGCGGCCTATGCTGTATCCTATGTGGGCCCGGATGTTGTGATTCCAACCCACTATCCAGAAAGCAGCCATGCACCGGAAGAGTTTCGGAAACATATGGAAACGCTGGCACCACAGGTAAAGATTCAAGGGAAAATTGGAAAAACGTTTTTATATATCCCTTCTTGTGTCATGGAGGATGAGTGAAGACGGGAGAATCCCTTGGTTCCAGACTGAAAAGAGGAGTGTGTTGTTTTGGACTTTCCGTGGTGCTGCCCTGCCCATCGGTGATTGAAATGGCTGCGTTGGCAGGTTATGATTTTGTGCGGATCGATTGGGAACACGCACTGTTCGGAGCAATAGAGCTGAGGGAACTTTTAAATACAGCACGTCTGGTGGGAATGCCCTGTCAGGTCAGGGTACCGGAACTGACAATGATCACGCCGCTGTTAGGGCAGGAGCCAGCGGGGATTATGGTTCCCCATGTGGAATCAGAGAAGGAGGCCAGGGCCGCAGTGGATGCCTGTCGATTTCAGCCTCTGGGCCGGCGGGGGATGGACGGCAACACAAGACGGATGCGCTGTGAGGGAATGACAAGACGTACTTATATGGAGTACCAGCAGGAAAATCTGGATATAGTTGTCCAAATTGAGAGTATACCGGCAATGGAGAAGATTGATGAAATTCTTTCTTTAGATGGAATCACCATGGTGGCAACTGGACGTGCAGATTTATCCCAGGAACTGGGTTTCCCAGGACAGAAAAATCACCCGGCTGTGCTGGAGGCAGAGGAATTTATCATAAGAAAGGTCCTGGAACATGGAAAATATCCCATAATCGCCGCAGAATCAGCGGGACGGGTGGGGCAGCTGTATGAGATGGGAGTCCGATGCTTTCTAGTGGGAAAGGACGAGGCGCTCCTGGCGAAAAAGGTAGCAGAAAACCTGGAAATTGTTAAAAATTTTCATCTAAATGAAGGATAAAACAAGGGATCAGATATTTGAGTTCAAGTCCCGGATGTGGCAGTTATGTCTGTCGGTCCGGGGCTCTTTTGTATCTGTTTTTTAGAAAACTTATATAATCATGCCACGGAAACAAGATACAGTAAAATAAAATTCATTTTGTAATTTGTGGGCTATCAATTAGGAAAACATAAGTAAAAGAAATTATTATACGCAAATAAGCCCGCCAGAAGGCGAGCTTATTGAGAATGTTTGTTTATAGGCTGTGGCTGGATTATGTTTTCTGGACAGCCCCTTTTTATCATGCATGGATCGCCGCAAGCCTTTCAGCTGTCTGGCTGGAAATCTCTCCATCCTTTTGTTCTTCTCTTTCTCTGACCATCTGCCAGATCAGATCATGCATCCACTGGACCGTTTCTTCCAGCTTCTTGTTTTCATCCCGAAGACGGCGGACCTCATTTTCTAGATTGCTGATGAGCTGGTCTTTTTCATCGATCATAACGCTGTTCCTCCCCCGATATTTTAAATGGAGTATATCATTTTGTTTAGGTTCTGTCCAGTGAAAGGGGGAGGATTGACAAAGCCGTCACAAACTGGGGAAAAACTGTGATTGCTTCATACGGAAATTTGAGCTATAATGGGGAAATAAGTCGGACGGACGACGGAATCGAGGTTTACTATGGCATCGGCGCAGAATGATTTTTCAAAGGGAAGCGTGGTGGGGAATATTATGGGAATGGCCATTCCCATGACTGCTGCGCAGCTTATCAATCTCCTATACAATGTGGTGGACCGGATCTATATCGGCTATATCCCGGAGCACGCCACTCTGTCGCTGACCGGTCTTGGCGTCTGCCTTCCGGTCATTACTGCGGTCATGGCGTTTGCCAATCTGTTCGGTATGGGAGGAGCGCCCCTCTGCTCCATTGAACGGGGGCGGGGGAACCAGAAGGAGGCGGAGGCCATCATGGGAAATGCGTTTACCCTCATGGTGATCTGCGGGATCCTGCTGACTATCCTGGGGATCGTATTCCGGCGGCCGCTGCTTTATCTTTTCGGGGCCAGTGATTCGACCTATCCCTATGCGGAATCCTACATGACCATTTACCTGCTGGGCAGTGTGTTTGTGATGATGGGGCTGGGTATGAACGCCTTTATCAATTCCCAGGGATTTGGGCGGATCGGGATGCAGACAGTGCTCCTGGGGGCTGTGGCCAACATCATCCTGGACCCTGTGTTCATTTTCGGTTTTCGCATGGATGTCCGGGGAGCAGCCCTGGCCACGATCATTTCCCAGTTTTTATCGGCGGCGTGGGTGCTGAGGTTCCTGTTCAGCGACAGGAGCATCCTGCGGCTGAAACGGGAGACCATGGTGCTGAAAAAAGCCCGGGTGCTGAAGATCGTTTCCATGGGCATGTCCAGCTTTGCCGCAGGTTTTACCAACAGTGTGGTGGCGGTGGCCTGCAACGCAACGCTTCAGACCTGGGGCGGGGATCTGTATGTGGGAGTTATGACGGTGATCCATTCCGTGAGGGAGATAGCAGAAAATCTGGTGAAGGGCCTTACGGGCGGCTCCCAGCCGGTGCTGGGCTATAACTTTGGAGCCGGACAGTACGACCGGGTGAAAAAGGCCATCCGCTTTTTATCGGTGTCCACCATTGCCTTTACCACCTTCTGCTGGATCCTGATCTCGATCTTCCCGGAGACGTTTATCCACATCTTCAACCGGGATGAAACCCTGGTACAGGCGGCTATTCCGGCAGTACGGGTCTACTTTTTTGGTTTTTTTATGATGTCTCTTCAATATTCGGGACAGGCCTGCTTCATTGGCCTGGGAAAGGCTAAACAGGCCACCTTCTTTTCCATATTCCGGAAGGTCATCATCGTTTTGCCGCTGACGCTTTTATTCCCAAGGCTGGGAGGCCTGGGGGCCATGGGGGTATTTCTGGCGGAACCGGTCTCCAACTTTATCGGCGGAGCGGCCTGCTATGGGACCATGCTGCGTACTGTGTGGCCGGAGCTCAATAAGAAAAAGGAAAGCGCGTGACTGGATCCGCAGAGGATCTGATCAGAAAATGATCGGAAAAATAAAATATATCCGGGAGGGGAAATCTCAAATGGAACTTAACAGGGAAGAAGATGCCAGGTTTCTGGTGCATCACCAGGTGACAGAAAAAAAGCTTCTGCATCTGGAAAAGGGAGTAAGGAAGCTGGGCTTCCAATCGGGAGGAAACAGGATCCTGGCGGGGCTTTTGATGGCTTCGGTCATGGGACTGGCCGTAGGCCTTGTTTTTGACGGTATGGTGGCACGGACGTTTTCGGCCATTGCCGTAGTGCTGTTTCTGATCTTTGCCGCAGGTGTGTATTCCATCTTTAAGGCATGGTTTGACGCAAAGAAGACCATCCATCTTCAATATGAGGCAGGAAAAAAAGATATGAATTATGACTGGGAGTATCGGTTTTTTGACGATTGCTATGAGGTCATTGGAAAGAACGAGGCGTCCAGGGTCTGCTATTCCAACCTGGGCCGGATCCTGGAATTTACAGGAATGCTGGTCTTGGTAGAAAAGGGCAATGTGGTCCGGTATTTTATGGAAGAGGATGTGGAAAAGGGGACTGCAGAGGAGCTTAGGGAGTTCTTAGAAAGGAAAAGCGGGACAAAGACTGAGTTTGTCTCCGTGAGGTGATGGATATGGAACCGTTATTTGCTGTGCGGATGACGCATGATGAAGATATGTATTATAACCAGGTACTGGCCTCGAAACAATCAGCGCCGGCAGAAAAGCCTGGAAAAAAGAATTTTCTTTCCAGGGTGGATCTTTCTGATGTGATCTTCGGGCTTCTGGCGTTTTTTGTTTTTTACATGACCTTTCCGGCGGAAGAGCTGGCGCAGCGGATCGTCCAGTCAGCTCTTATGGCAGGCGTGTTTGTCCTCGTCCTTGGCCAGCTGAACGGAAACAGGAGGAGGGAAAAACAGAGGATCGCTCCGGATGCCGATGAAAGGAACCAGGCGGAGATGATCATGGAAAGCTCCGGTCTGGCGGGAGAGCCGTGTACGGTATCCTTTTACGAGGATTCATTCCAGCTGGAAAATCCTGGGATCACCACCAGCTACCGGTACGAGGGTGTATCGTGGATCAAGGAGACAGAGCAGTATTATATGATCTTCTGGACCCGTTCTACGGTGATCCCAGTGGAAAAGGCTGGCTTTTACAGGGGCACTCCCAGCCAGTTCAAAGCCTTTCTGGAGAAAAAATGCCAGAAGACCATTATGAAAGCCAGATAAGAAAATAGGAGAAAATCATGGGAATTAAGATAAAAAAGGATACAATGCCGCGCCTGGAGGACCTTCCGGTGCTGAAGATCCGGTACACAATGGCGATCCCGCTGATCGGTATTGTGGACATCCTCACAATGGGGAGCTTTTACGCCAATCCGGTCACAGACGGACATATAATGCTGAAGATCTTTTATGTGATCAACGCCCTGATCGGAGGGACCTTTGCTTACTGGGGGCTCAGATGGAAGACCACGGTGGACGGGAAAAAGATCCGTGTCCGCCCGGCCTTCAGTGCCGCAAAGGAGCTGCCGTTTACGGAGATCAAAAAAGCGGTGCTTCATAAGAAAAAGAAAAATGGTTCGCTGATGTATTACACGCTGATAGACAGCAAAGGCCAGGAGATCGTGAAGCTTTATCCTACCATGAAGGACAGCGCCATGCTCCTGGAGCGGCTGAAACGGCTGAAGGTGCGGATCGAAGAGGTAAACGACCGGTAGAGGAATGGACGCCGGAAATCTGCGTATACTACCTTTGAATACGGAAAAGGAGGTATATGCGATGACGAGACTGGAATGTACCGTGGCAAGCTGCGTCCATAACTCGGAAAAGTGCTGCTGTAAACAGGGGATCCTGGTGGAGGGAGTCAATGCCAGGGAAAGCTGTGATACCTGCTGCGGAAGCTTTGAGGAAAACCGCGGAGGCCTGTTCAAAAACCTGTTTAAGACGCCGGAAACCAGGCTGCAGGTGGACTGCGACGTTCTGAACTGCCTGTATAACGACGATCATCAGTGCCGTGCAGAGAGGATCTCGATCCTGGGAGACGGAGCCAGGGCTGTTGGGCAGACGGAGTGCGGCAGCTTTAGAGAACGGTAGGCAGAAAAAATGGAGACAGGGATTCTGCAGGCGGCCGGGGACAAGAGCCCCGCGCCGCTTTGGCAGAGTCCCTTTTTTTGAAAAAGTATTTAAACAAGGTCCATTGATTTTTTATTGACAGGATGCTGCATTATTTTTGAAACCAGACTTTTCAAGTGAGAAGGTCTGGTTTTTTTATTTCATTGACTCGCTTTGCGGACCAGGAGGCGGACAACTCCATTGACGTTTACATTAGAGACGAGCATATGGACGTATTGGAAGACAGTGGGAAAAGACCCTTACAGAGAAGCCTCCGGTATTCACAAAAAAAACGGGTATGACCAAGACGCTTACAGGAAGCTGACTGTTCATCACGAAAGAATGATCAGACGTGAAGGGATCAAAAGCTGGGGCTTAGGATGAAAACGCGGCATAAAATAGATTATGTACAACATTAGGCCTTTCTCCCTCTAATAACTTTGATTATATCATTTAAAAATGGCTATATCAATATGAAATACTGACATTTACATACAAAAACTTTATGATATGGCCGTTTTACTTCCCATAATCTATTTTATAGGAATTCTAGCCTTTTGTGCCTGTAAAAAGTCCAGAACCGTAGCTGGTCAGGACATCAATGATAGGGGGGTGAGAATATGGACCGCGTTATGCAAAGGGCCGGCCCTATGATGCGGGGATCGTAATGGAGGACGGAGCAGGACCTCCGGCAGACGGTATCTGGGCTCCTGAAGGCAGAAAAGAAAATAGAAAAGGGTGAGGAGGAGAGAAATGAAAAGCGATATAAAGCGATTAGTGAAAAGAAGCACTGCTGGTTTTCTGGCGGTTTGGATGGTTTTTGGAAACAGCATATCGGCGTTTTCTAATGTTGAAGCCGGTTCTGGAAGAGCAGGCCAGAAGAAGGAAGAAACCGTGTCCACAGCTTTGGAAATGGAAAAAAAGAAAACGCCAAAAATGATGACCTCTTCCAACGCGGAGAAGAAAAATGTCCTATCCGCAGAGGTGGGCAGCATGGAGATCCAGATCCGGGAGAAGACCGCTGGCGCTCTGGAACAGGCGGAAGCTCTGGAGGTATATGACCTGGGGCAGGACGCCACTGTGGAGGCGGCTCTTTTGGAGAAGCTTGAAGAAGGCGAGGAGCTGGCCGGCTATGTGGCCCTTGATATTAGTCTCTTTGACGGCGAGGGCGCGGAGATCGAGCCGGATGGCAATGTCAATGTGGAGGTCAGCGGCATTGAAGCTCCCGGGGAATACGATGATGTTATGATCGTTCATCTGGAGGAGAGGGAACATCCGGGAAAAATGCGTCCCATGGGCGTAAACCGTCCCAATCTTCCGATGACAGCAGCCCATAACGAGGAAGAGGGCGTCTATGACGCCACTGTGGTAACGGAAGGCATTAAGGATGAAATTGAGAAGTCCGACAGGATCACCTTTACGGCGGAATCATTTTCATCTTATGTGATTACCTTTATTAAATCCGCAACGGAGTATCAGGCTGTGGATGTTTTCCTGATGGATACCAGGACAGGGGACGAGTTTACAGCTGCTGCGGACAATCTTCAGATCACCGTCGACGATGACGGTATCGAAATCCTGAAGCTGGTGGAAGGAAACCAGATGGGACAGATCGCAAAAGCTGGCGAGGTGTCTCCTGACGGAGAAGCGGTCTATATGTCTTACGCCTATGCGTCCACGGATGAAGAGGGAAATGACCGTATTACCCATGTGAATTTTGCGGAGATTGAAGGGAAGGATCAAGCGGCGCTTTATCTTTGGTACGATCATCTGGGTACTCTCGAGATCCCCGTTGAAGTGTATCTGGAGGACAGTCCTGCCGATGAACGGTATGAATTTACGATCGTGGCAGGGACGATCCGAAACAATGCAGAGGCCGTTTTAAACGAAGCAGGCTTGACGGAAGAGAATGGAAACTATGCCTTTGAGAAAGCTGTCGTATATAGAGTAGAGGATGGTGAGGAGCAGGAAATCGAGATCGTTTCCAGGATCGGAGACACGATCTATTACAGTACAAAAGTCAGCAACGGCGTGGTCGGAAGCTTTAAGGAAGGAAGCGGAAGAACGATCCGCCTTTATTACAAAGAGGCGTATAAGGTGACTCTTACTGTTACAGCCGCTTCCGGAACAGAAACCAATATCGGAAATACGGTGAATGGACAGTACGTGGGAGATACCATTGAGATCGACGTTGCGAAAAACGGAAGCTTCAGTATTCCCATCACCATCGCCCAGGGATATGCAGTGAAAGTGGAGTGTACTGAGGATCCTGCCTTGGATTACAACTCCGCCGATGCGCCCAATCATCTGAGGGAATATACGATCAACGGAACGAACCTTACAGAGGATATAGGGATCAATATCACCTTCTCGAAACCGGCGCTGGCGTTTACGTATGATTTTTCCAATGAGAGTATTTTCCATAACACTACGGTGGAGATATCTCAGGGTGGAAGCTGGCAGGAAGCTGGTAAAACGGGAACGATTTCGGTTCCTGAAGGAGACGACTCACTGTCGATTCGATTGAATCCCAACTCGGACTTCTTAGGATCAGCTTGGATTTTTGATGCGCTTGCCGTCAATGACCAGGCTCTGATGATACCGGTGGATCCGGGATTTTTGTCAGGAAGCTGGAATTCTGAGGAAAACAGTGAATTGTTTGACACGGCAGGAAAGAAAATTGCTGACGTTACCATAACAGTAGATAGAGGATTCCTTTCGCGCAACAGAATATATACGATTGCATTCAGCAATATCAAGTGTCCCTTAAAAATGACCGGCGGCAGTATGCGGGAATACTTTGATCAGCAGGCGATCCTGTATGAGAAGGGAGATGGGCTTCAGGTATCCTGGGCATATAACGATGGCGGAGTAGATAGCGCCGCTTCGATTGAGAAGGGCGATGCCATTGAATTTAACCAGAATGTTACCTATTATATCGATCCGGATTGGGGTTGGTATATTGATCAGGTGGTCGTATCTCCGCAGAATGAAAATGGTGATCCCGTGAATCTAACCGATCAGCTTGCACCCATTGATGTAGACGGAAAATGGTATGACAGGAAGAAGGTTACGATGGAATTTGCCGGTTGGGCCGATACGGATGCAGAGACTCTTGTACGGATCACATCGAAGGAAATCAACTATCAGTTTGTATGGAACAATGGAGGGGCGCAGGTTCCCTTGAGTGATTCCTTTACTTTGCCAGGAGATGATTCTCTTTCCCAGCCGCTGTATAGCAATGTGATTCCAGATGAGACGGCAACGCCTGAAGGAAAGGTATTCCAGGGCTGGACGTTGGGAACTGGTGATACACATATTCACTGGGGGAATGAGTCGGTTTCCCGAACGGAACTGCTGGAAGCGATGAAAGCTGGCACTCTTACCATGGAGTATCCGCCGACAGCGTCTGAAAACGTTAAGATCCTTCTTACTCCCCAATATGTGGAGGCGGCTCAGGCAGAAACCATTCCGTATTCTGTAGAAATCTATCTTGGAAGCGAGAGTGGAATGAAGGTAGGAACCTTTGAGTATCGGGGTATAGCCGGTACAGCTATTGAGGAAGGGGCCTACATTGAGCGGCCTGAAATCAAAACGGTAATCGATCAGAATAAAGACGAGTATCCGGAGAAAGAAATCATAGGAATTGAAAGTCTTTCTAATACGGATAATGTGGTGAAGATCATCCTTAAAAAAGAATATGTGCAGATTCACACAGTAGTAGAAGCAGAGGGGAACGTAAGCCATGGAAATTATCAGTATGGCAGCGATATCTTTGAGAATGAGGATTTGATGGTTCGGAGCGGTGATACGATCAGGTTAAAAATAGTTCCTGATGAGGGGTATACGATCGGGCAGCTGTTTATTGGCGGAACGCCCCAAACCATTGATCGCAGCAAAATCGATGAAGATGGAAACTATGAAATCGAATATACTGTTTCTGAAACTGCAACTATTTGGACTTCCTTTGCGGTGGACGTAAACGGCAACGGAGAGCCCGATGAGACGGAAACCACATACTCCATCACCTACGCTGCCGGTACAGCTGGTACAAATGCGCAGAATATGCCGCAGAATGAGACAGACATCTTAAGCGGAACAACGAAGACCCTCCCGACAACGGAACCGACGTGGACAGGCCATGTATTTGCAGGCTGGACCAGTGATGAAGTACAGGCAACCACCGGGAACTTTATCATGCCGGAGGCTAACGTAACCTTTACTGCCGCCTGGAAAGTAGACGCAAACGGAGACGGCGAGCCGGATGATACGGAGACAAAGTATTCTATCACCTACTCTGACGGCGAAGCAAAGGGAGCAGCACAGGGAATGCCTGCGAAGGCTGAAAACATCTTAAGCGGAACTACTCAGACTATCTCTGCTGCTGTACCGACCTGGACAGGCCATGTATTCACGGGCTGGACCAGTACGGACGTAACGGAGACTGCCGGAAACTTTACGATGCCGGAGAAGGACGTAACCTTTACCGCCACCTGGAAGGCGGACGCAAACGGAGACGGCGAGCCGGACGATACGGAAACAAAGTATTCCATCACCTACTCTGATGGCGAAGCGAAGGGTGCAGCACAGGGAATGCCTGCGAAGGCTGAAAACATCTTAAGCGGAACTACTCAGACTATCTCTGCTGCTGTACCGACCTGGACAGGCCATGTATTCACGGGCTGGACCAGTACGGACGTAACGGAGACTGCCGGAAACTTTACGATGCCGGAGAAGGACGTAACCTTTACCGCCACCTGGAAAGTGGACGCAAATGGAGACGGTGAGCCGGATGAGAATGAGCAGAAGTATTCCATCAGCTACTCTGACGGTGAAGCGAACGGAAATGCGGAGAAGATGCCACAGAATGAGACAGACATCTTAAGCGGAACAACGAAGACCCTCCCGACAACGGAAC
>NZ_JAXXBR010000119.1:0-8889 GCF_037242085.1 Alitiscatomonas sp.
TTATTTCTTCTTGTTTGCTACTGTCTTTCTCGGACCCTTACAGGTTCTTGCGTTTGTCTTGGTCTTCTGACCACGGCACGGAAGGCTCTTTCTATGACGGATTCCGCGGTAGCAGCCGATCTCCTGCAGTCTCTTGATGTTTAAAGCTGTCTCACGACGTAAGTCACCCTCAACCACCTGGGTCTCTGCGATCACTGCTGCGATGTTCTTCACTTCGTCATCGGTTAAATCCTTGACACGGGTGTCCGGATTCACACCAGCCTCAGCAAGAATACGGTTTGCACTTGTTCTACCGATACCGTAGATATAAGTTAAGCCGATTTCGACACGTTTTTCTCTTGGTAAATCAACACCTGAAATACGAGCCATGAGTGTACCTCCATTTAATTTAGTAGAAATAAAAATTTGCCGGCACGAACAACGCATCCTGGCGCGTCATGCCAAAGCCGCGCGAAAAAATACAGATGATCTGCGGCGATCAACCCTGTCTTTGTTTGTGTTTAGGATTCTCACAGATTACTCTGATGCTGCCTTTTCTCTTGATAACCTTGCACTTTTCGCAAATCGGTTTTACTGATGATCTTACTTTCACAGTAATTCTCCTTTCCTTCGTAGTCCATTTCCTTCCGGCTCCAGATACACACCACATTCCGGAGGCCCTGGGATAACGGCATTACGGGTTGCATACCTGTATATAAAGCTCTCTAAAAAAGGGCATAATACAAGCGTTCCAACAAAGTTCGCTTGAGCATTATACCATCTTTGTCCTGGAAAATCAAGTGTTTTTTTAAATTTTCAGCCTACTTGTCTCTCCAGATGATCCTGCCCTTGGAAAGATCGTAGGGGGACATTTCCAGAGTCACCTTATCTCCGGGAAGGATCCGGATATAGTTCATGCGGAGCTTTCCGCTGATGGTGGCTAACACTTTGTGTCCGTTCTCCAGCTCTACCTGGAACATGGCATTGGGAAGCTTCTCAACAACAACGCCCTCAATCTCGATCACATCTGCCTTAGACATATTTTCTTATTACCTCCTATATGACGGTTCGCCTTATTTTTTTATAACCTGAATGTGTTTCTTGTTCTTCCGCTGTATTTTTCCGTTTTCATCCGACAGGAAAACATATTCCCCGCAGTCTTCCTTTATGACGTATACCCGGCCCTTATCATTTCCGGCCAGGGACACCGCCCTCCATCCGGCGAGCATTTCCATGGAACCCCCTCCAGTTTCTGCTATTATAAGGACAGGATCTCCGGCTCGCCCTCTGTTATGAGAATGGTATTCTCATAATGGGCGGACAGGGAATGATCCTTGGTCACAACGGTCCAGTCATCGTCCATCCAGACCACCTCATAGGTCCCCATATTGATCATGGGCTCCACTGCCAGGGTCATGCCCGGCTGCAGCAGAAGTCCCTTGCGCTTCATGGCAAAATTGGGCACCTCCGGGTCCTCATGGAGATGGGTGCCGATGCCGTGGCCCACCAGATCCCGGACCACACCGTAGCCAAAGCTCTCGGCGTAAGACTGGATCGCCGCAGAGATCTCTCCCAGGTGGCAGCCTGCCTTCGCAAACCGGATCCCCTCAAAAAAGCACTGCTTCGTTACATCCATCAGCTTCTGCGCTTCCGGAGATACCTGGCCTACGGCCCAGGTCCTGGCTGCGTCAGAATGATATCCCTTATAGATCACGCCGGCGTCCAGACTGACGATATCCCCCTCCTTTAAGATCCTGTGACGGTTTGGGATCCCGTGGACCACCTCGTCGTTGACGGACACACAGATGGAAGCCGGGTATCCGTTATAATTCTTAAAGGAAGGAATGCATCCGTGGCTGCGGATGATCTTCTCTCCCAGCCGGTCGATGTCCAGGGTGGACATTCCAGGCCGAAGGGCTGCATGAAGCTCCTCGTGGGTCTTTGCCAGGATCTCCCCGGCTTTTCTCATCAGTTCAATCTCTCTCGGCGATTTAATCGTTACTGCCATTTTCTTAAGCTCCTAAAGTCTTCGTGATATCCAGAAAAACCTTCTCCATATCCTGCGTTCCGTCCACGGTGCACAGGACATTTTCCCTTCTGTAATAATCGATCAGCGGCTTCGTCTGTTCGTGGTAAACAAGGAGACGCTGTTTTACGGTCTCCGGCTTGTCATCCTCTCTCAGCACAAGGCTGGCTCCGCATTTATCGCAGATCCCCTCCTTCGCCGGCTTCGCATATACAGTATGGTACGTGGCTCCGCATGTAAGGCATGCGCGGCGGCCGGACATCCGTGCGATGATGCTTTCATCGGGAACATCCACATCAACGGCATGATCGATGGACGTTCCGCGGGCCTTTAAGGCCTCTGTAAGGCTCTCTGCCTGGGGAATGGTCCTGGGGAATCCATCCAGGATATAACCGTTCTTACAGTCCTCCTGGCTGATCCTGTCCATGACCAGATCCACTGTCACGTCATCCGGTACCAGGAGTCCTTTATCGATATAAGCCTTTGCTTTTATGCCCAGCTCAGTTCCCGCCTTGATGTTCGCCCGGAAGATGTCCCCGGTAGAGATATGCGGGATCCCGTATTTTTTCGAGATCCGCTCTGCCTGGGTCCCTTTTCCGGCACCAGGGGCGCCTAACATAATTATTTTCATGCTCTTTCCTCCTGAACTTCACGATCAAGAAACACATTATCTAAAAAACGGACGAAAAAAGTATTTCCGTCCGTTTTTGACTGCTATCCATATTGAACTGCCGTTTTCCAGCTAGTCGTTTAAGAATCCCTTATAATTTCTCACCAGCATCATGGAATCCACTGCTTTGATGGTCTCCAGGATAACGCCGGCAATAATGATCAGGGATGTGCCTCCAAAGGAGAGGCTTCCAACGTTGAACAGGCCGGATGCGATGATCGGGACGATACATACGATCACAAGACCTGTGGCTCCGATGAAAACAATGTAGTTCAAAATATTATTCAGAAAATCAGACGTGGGCTTGCCGGGACGTACGCCCGGGATAAAGCCGCCGGATTTTTTCATATTGTTGGCCACTTCCAGCGGGTTGAAGGTAATGGACGTGTAGAAATACGCGAACAGTACCACCAGCACGATGTAGATCAAGAGGCCAACCGAATAAACCGGCATTTCCGGTCTGAACCAGTTGGCGGAACTTAACGCCATAAGGATCTTTCCTCCAAATGTGGAATAGTCCACATTGAAGAACTGGGCGATCATTACCGGCATGGACATGATCGAGGATGCAAAGATCACAGGGATCACGCCTGCGGTGTTGACCTTTAAGGGGATGTGTGAGGACTGGCCGCCGATCATTCTGCGTCCCTGCATTTTCTTTGAGTACTGCACCGGAATGCGGCGCTCTGCACCGTTTAATACAAGAACGAAAACGACGGTTGCAACCACCACTGCAAGAACGATGATGGCTGCCACTGTTGCCACTGCAACAGACTTGCCGGCCATAAAGCGCTCATACAGCATCAGCACATCCTGCGGGAGACTGGAAACGATATTGATCAGAAGCACGATGGAAATACCGTTGCCCACTCCCTTTTCTGTGATCCGTTCACCAATCCACATAAGAAGGGCAGAACCTGCGGTCATTGCCGCGATAACGGTCATATAGCCCCAGATGTTCTGGGCGTCCTCATAGAGAAGGCCCTGCTTTCCGAAACCAATGGCCATGGCTGAGGACTGGAACAGGGCCAGCGCCACAGTCAGATATCTGGTATACTCTGCGATCTTCTTTCTTCCATCTTCGCCTTCCTTCTGCATCTCCTCAAGCTTGGGGATCGCAATGGTCATAAGCTGCATAATAATGGAAGATGTGATATACGGGGTAATGCTCAGTGCAAACAGCGACATGTTGGAAAAGGATCCGCCAGTGATCGCGTTGACAAAGCCCATGCCGGAATTCTGAAGATTCGTGAAGAACTCCTTCAGAAAGCTGGCATCTACCCCCGGGATCGGCAGACAGGAACCGATCCGGATCACAATCAGCATCATGAAGGTGTAAAGAAGCCGCTCGCGGACTTCTTTCACCTTAAATGCTTTTTGTATCGAATTTAACATATTAGATCACCTCGCAGGTTCCACCTAATGCTTCAATTTTTGCTTTTGCAGCTTCGCTGAACGCATTAGCCTTCACGTTAAGTTTCTTTGTTAACTCACCGTTTGCAAGAATCTTAACGCCGTCCTGCGGGTTCTTTACAAGACCGCACTCCATTAAAGTCTCAACAGAAACTGTGGAGTCGTTGTCAAATCTCTCAAGTGCGCTTACGTTGATACCTACGATCGTCTTAGAATTGATATTCTTAAAGCCTCTCTTCGGAATACGTCTGTATAAAGGCATCTGACCGCCTTCAAAACCGGGTCTCGGTGCTCCGGAACGAGCCTTCTGGCCTTTGTGTCCCTTACCAGCTGTCTTTCCGTTTCCGGAAGCGTGGCCGCGGCCTCTTCTGAAATTATCGCTGTGCTTGGATCCTTCAGCAGGATGTAAATTAGATAAATTCATCTCTGCACCTCCTTACTCTATATCAAGATTAGATTTCTTCAACTTTTACCAGATGTCTTACATTCTGGATCATGCCCCTTACTGCTGCATTATCCGGTAATTCAACTGTTTTCTGAAGCTTCTTTAAACCAAGGGCTTCAACAGTCGCTCTCTGCTTTGGAATAGCTCCGATAGGGGATTTTACTAATGTGATCTTTAACTTCTCTGCCATTTTTCTATCCTCCTATTAGCAAACAACTTCTTCAACAGATTTGCCGCGGTTCTTAGCAACCTCTTCCGGAGTCTTTAAGCTGAGAAGACCCTCGATGGTAGCTAAAACAACGTTTGTCTTGTTGTTGGAGCCTAAAGATTTTGTACGGATGTTCTTGATACCTGCAAGCTCAACTACGGAACGTACCGGGCCGCCTGCGATGATACCAGTACCTTCCGGAGCTCTCTTTAAAAGTACGGATGCGCTTCCGAACTTTCCAAGGAAATCGTGGGGGATACTGTTGTTCTCGTCCATGGGGATCTCAACCATGTTCTTGATGGCTGCTTCCTTACCCTTGCGGATAGCCTCCGGAACCTCGCCTGCCTTACCAAGACCTGCGCCTACATGGCCATTGCCGTCGCCTACTACTACCAGAGCGGAAAATCTCATGGTACGTCCACCTTTTACAGTCTTGGATACGCGCTTGATGGCAACAACTTTGTCATTCAGTTCTAACTGACCTGCATCAATGATTGTACGCTTCATGCTGTATTCTCCTCTCTACTAGAATTTCAGACCAGCCTCGCGGGCTGCGTCTGCTAAGGCCTGAACTTTACCCTGATAGATGAAACCGCCGCGGTCGAAAACAACTTCGGTAATTCCCTTTTCGATTGCTCTCTTTGCGATCACTGTTCCAACGTATGCAGCTGCATCAACGGTATCTGTGTTCTCTAACTCAGCCTTGATCTCCTTCTCAACGGTGGAGGCGGAAGCTAAGGTATGTCCAACGGAGTCGTCGATGATCTGGGCATACATATGATTATTGCTTCTGAAAACTGCTAAACGCGGTCTCTCTGCTGTACCAGCAAAGCGGTTGCGTAATCTATAATGCTTTTTTCTGCGGATTTCGCTTCTTGACTGCTTGCTAACCATTTTTACACTCTCCTTAAATTATTTTTTACCAGTCTTACCAACTTTACGTCTGATAACCTCATCAGCATATTTGATACCCTTGCCCTTGTACGGCTCCGGCTCTCTCTTGCTTCTGATCTCAGCCGCATACTGGCCGACTTTCTCTTTGTTGATGCCCTTAACGATGATCACGTTCTGACCTTCCAGAACAGTCTCAATGCCTTCGGGATCTTCCATCTCTACCGGATGGGAATAACCAAGGGAAAGTGTTAATTTCTTGCCCTGCTTAGCAGCTCTGTAACCTACGCCGTTTACTTCCAGCTTCTTCTCGTAGCCTTCTGTAACGCCGTGGATCATGTTTGCGATTAAGGTTCTTGTGAGACCGTGTAAAGATTTCATTTTCTTTAAATCGTTCGGTCTTGTTACGATCACATTACCGTCTTCCTGCTTAATTTCCATTTCAACCGGAAGCTGTCTCTCAAGTGTTCCCTTCGGACCTTTTACAGTCATATAATTGTTTACGATCTCTACTGTTACGCCAGCGGGGATCGCAACCGGCATTCTACCAATACGTGACATGCCATATACCTCCTACTTAGATTTTCGGAGCACGCTTTTACGTGCTCTGTTTTCAGTTTCTATGTTATATTCGGGACAGGCCGCAGTCTCCTGCGTCTGTCCTTCACCCGCCGCCCTTCCTGGGATCTCCCGGGCTTTGCAGGCGGTGGGGATAACATCCTAAATTACCAAACGAAAGCGAGAACTTCTCCGCCTACGCCCAGCTCACGGGCTTCTCTATCAGTGATCACACCGTGGTTGGTGGATACGATGGCGATACCAAGTCCGCCAAGTACCTTCGGCATGTCTTCCTTGCCGGCATATACACGAAGACCCGGTTTGGAGATCTTCTTGATGCCGGAGATGATCCTCTCGTTTTTGTCCTTGCCATACTTTAAGGCAATGCGGATGGTCTGGAAGCCGCCATCCTCAACGATGTCGTATTTCTTGATGTAGCCTTCTCTTACAAGGATATCAGCGATAGCTAATTTCATCTTGGAAGCCGGTACGTCTACTGTATCGTGTTTTGCAGTGTTGGCATTACGGATTCTTGTAAGCATATCTGCAATCGGATCGCTCATTGTCATGATTAAATTTCCTCCTTATGGATGTTGGTTTGTCACTGTGGTTCGCAGGGATCCTGCGCTGCACAGGAGTGTTCTTCGCCGGACGGCGAAAAGTTTCCCTGTGAAACGCCTGGGGCGTCACAGGGATGGTTCTTCTACCGTGGGGTGAAGAACGGGCCTTGCGTCTTAGTAAGAGCCACCGGCCACGACAGTTCCCTCAGCTAAGCTGTCGGAAACATCCCTCAACTAAGCTCATACTTTGTATTCGCTAAGGTTCGGGATGGGCGTTCCCTCTATGATTCGCCTGTATGGCTCATCAAGTGGTCACAGCCAGATTCGGGAACGGCCTCGCACTAAGCTCGCCTGTCGCCTGCGGCTCCGGCTCACTAAGTTGCTTTCGGCCTACCAGCTAGCCTTCTTTACTCCCGGGATCTCGCCCTTGTAAGCGAGCTCACGGAAGCAGATACGGCAGATGCCGTATTTTCTCAGATATGCATGCGGACGGCCGCAGATTCTGCAGCGGTTATATTCTCTTGTGGAGAACTTTGCCGGACGCTGCTGTTTGATCTTCATTGAAGTCTTTGCCATGGATAAATCCTCCTAAATTACTTTGCAAACGGCATGTTGAATAATGTTAAAAGCTCACGGGCCTCTTCGTCCGTTTTAGCGGTTGTAACGAAAATAACGTCCATACCTCTAACCTTATCAACCTTATCATACTCGATCTCCGGGAAGATGAGCTGCTCTTTGATACCGAGTGCGTAGTTTCCTCTGCCGTCGAATGCGTTTGCATTTACGCCGCGGAAGTCACGTACACGGGGAAGAGCCAGGTTGATGAGACGATCAGCGAACTCATACATCTTCTCGCCGCGGAGAGTAACCTTACATCCGATCGCCATGCCCTCTCTGATCTTGAAGTTTGCAACGGACTTTTTAGCTTTGGTCAGAACTGCCTTCTGACCAGTGATGATCTCCAGGTCACGAACTGCAGAGTCAAGGACTTTCGCGTTGTCTTTTGCTTCGCCTACGCCCATGTTGATCACGATCTTGTCGAGCTTCGGCACTTCCATAACGTTCTTATATCCAAATTTCTTGATCATTGCATCAACGATCTCGTTCTGATACATTTCTTTTAATCTAGCCAACTTGTTTTTCCTCCTCTCTGCTCTTAGTCGATTACTTTTCCGGTTGCCTTTGCAACACGAACTTTTTTGCCATCTTTTACTTCAAAGCCAACTCTTGTAGCTTTTCCGTCTACGAGCAGCATAACGTTGGAGATGTCAATGGCAGCTTCCTGATGAACGATACCGCCGGTCTGGTTTGTCTGGCTCGGTTTGGTGTGCTTTGTCACCATGTTGCAGCCCTCAACCAGAACTGTGTTCTTCTTTGTATCTACATCAAGAACCTTACCGGTCTTGTCTTTATCTTTACCAGCGATAATTTTTACCATATCGTCTTTTCTGATCTTATGCATTACCTGGCACCTCCTTATAATACTTCCGGAGCCAGAGATACGATCTTCATGAACTGCTTCTCACGAAGTTCTCTTGCAACCGGCCCAAAGATACGGGTTCCTCTGGGAGTCTTGTCATCCTTGATGATAACTGCTGCGTTCTCATCGAACTTGATATAGGAACCGTCTTTACGGCGGGCACCTTTCACTGTACGTACAACAACGGCCTTAACTACATCGCCTTTCTTTACAACGCCGCCTGGTGTTGCATCTTTAACGGAAGCTACGATGATATCGCCGATATTCGCATATCTTCTTGTAGAGCCGCCCATAACACGGATGCAGAGAAGTTCTCTGGCTCCAGTATTATCAGCAACTTTTAATCTGCTTTCCTGCTGAATCATGCCTGATACTCCTTCCTCGAATCACTACCGACTATCTTGCCTTTTCGATGATCTCAACAAGTCTCCATCTCTTATCCTTGGATAACGGTCTTGTCTCCATCACTTTAACTGTATCGCCGATACCGCACTCATTCTTCTCATCATGAGCTTTTAATTTATATGTCTTCTTAACGATCTTACCGATCAACGGATGTTTTACGTGGTCTTCAATAGCAACAACGATCGTCTTATCCATTTTGTTGCTAACTACCTTACCAGTACGTGTTTTTCTAAGATTTCTTTCCACGACGGATA
>NZ_JAXXBR010000032.1:0-59244 GCF_037242085.1 Alitiscatomonas sp.
TAAAAACAAGATATTTTGAAAAAGAGGAAGGAAAACAATTCATGCGTATGTCGTGAGAAAAAGAATACAGGTATTTACAGATTTTTCCCAATATGCTATAATACTAAGAGTCTGTATCTTAAGAATACGAAAAGGATGGTTTTACAATGGCAACTTTACTTGAAACATGGAGAAACCTGGCATACGGTGATGGCCTCGACGATAAAAAGAGAGAAGAGCTCTGGACGGGATATTTTACAGTGGAGAAGGGAATCTACGAGAAGATCCTTTCCGACCCGGCCCAGGTGGTAGAGGGGACCGTAAAGGAGCTGGCTGAAAAGTATGAGACAGAAGTGCTCATCATGACCGGATTCTTAGACGGCATCAACGAGAGCTTAAAGGGATATGAGAACCCCATCGAGACAATGGACGAGAATACGGCCGTTAAGATCGAGATCGATCCGGAGAAGCTGTACTACAATATGGTGGAAGCGAAGGCGACCTGGCTGTATGGCCTTCCCCAGTGGGAAACGATCCTCACTGAGGAAAAGAGGAACGAGCTTTATAAGGCCCAGAAGGCTTCCGGTACAGTACGCCGCGAAGGCCATAAGATCTACCCCAACGATCCGTGTCCCTGCGGAAGTGGTAAAAAATATAAAAAGTGCTGCGGACGGAATCAGTAAAAAGCTGACGGACATGGGAGCGTTGCAGAATCTGTGGAAATTCTGCTGCGCTCCCTTTTTACGCGAGGGAGACACATGGAAGCATATACGGGATTTGCGGCGGTTTATGATACATTTATGGATAATGTCCCCTATGGGGAATGGTGCGAATACCTGACAGGGCTTTTAAAGGAGAACGGTGTGGAGAGCGGACTGGTCCTGGACCTGGGCTGCGGCACCGGGAGCCTTACGGAGCTTCTGGCTGCCAGGGGCTATGATATGATCGGCATTGATTATTCAGAAGAAATGCTGGAGCTGGCAGCCGGAAAGCGGGCGGAGTCGGGACAGGATATCCTGTATCTCTGCCAGGATATGCGGGAGTTTGAGCTGTACGGCACTGTGAGGGCTGTGGTGTCCATCTGTGACTGCATCAACTATATCACAGATCCGGCGGACCTGGCAGAGGTTTTTTCCCTGGTCAATAATTATCTGGATCCGGGCGGAGTCTTTATTTTCGATCTGAATACGGAATATAAGTACGCCCAGGTCATGGGAGACACCACGGTGGCAGAGGACCGGGAGGAATCCAGTTTTATCTGGGACAACCAGTATGATCCGGAGGAGAGGATCAATATTTACGATCTGGCGATATTCCTGCGGGAGGAAAACGGTCTTTACAGGAAATACCAGGAGACCCATTACCAGCGGGCTTATTCCTTACAAGAAATACAGGAGGCCCTGGCTCTGGCCGGAATGGAATTTGTGACGGCATATGACGCTTTTACAAAGGATGCGCCCCGGAAGGAAAGCGAAAGGATCTACGTCATAGCCAGGGAGCACGGAAAGAAGCAGAATAATTAAGGAAGGTTTGAGAATATGACGGATTATATAATCAGAGCAACGGCAGCGGAGGGACAGATCCGCGCCTTTGCAGCTACCACCAGGGATCTGGTGGAGGCTGCCAGAGATGCCCATAATACCAGCCCGGTGGCTACGGCAGCCCTGGGACGGCTTTTAACGGCCGGAGCCATGATGGGGATCATGATGAAGGGAGAAAAGGATCTTCTGACCCTCCGGGCAGAGGGAGACGGCCCCATTGGCGGCCTTTTGGTGACCGCAGATTCTAAAGGGGACGTCAAGGGCTACGCCTTCAATCCGGAGGTCATGCTGCCGCCCAATGCCCAGGGAAAGCTGGATGTGGGAGGCGCTCTTGGGGTGGGCGTCTTAAGTGTGATCCGGGATATCGGCTTAAAGGAGCCCTATGTGGGCCAGACCATTCTGGTTTCCGGTGAGATCGCCGAGGATCTGACGTACTATTACGCCACCTCTGAGCAGGTTCCGTCCTCGGTAGCTCTGGGAGTCCTTATGAATAAGGATAACACGGTCCGCCAGGCCGGAGGCTTCATTATCCAGCTGATGCCGGGAGCTTCTGATGACTGCATCGACCGGCTGGAGGCCCGTCTGGGAGAGATGAGCTCCATCACCGCTCTTCTGGATGCTGGAAAGACACCGGAGGAGATCCTGGAGGATCTTCTGGGGGATATGGGCCTGGAGATCCTGGACCGTCTTCCTGCCAGGTTCCACTGTGACTGCCATAAGTCCCGGGTAGCCAGAGCCATTACGAGCATTGGAAAAAAAGAACTCCAGAGCATGATCGACGAAGGAAAGCCCATTGAGGTGAGCTGCCATTTCTGTAATAAGATCTATACATTTACAGTGGATGAGTTAAAGGAAATGCTGGAAAAGGCCACCAGGCCATAAAGGATACGGATCAGAAACACCGGAGAGAACGGGATCCCGGAGAATGCTGCAAAAGAGGGTACTGCAAAGGAAGGGCTTTGGAAAGCTTCTTCACCTGTTTTGCAGCATCCTCTGATGTAATCAGCTTCATGCACATCCGCTTCGTTCTAACAAGCTGTTTCTCTGGTTAGAAAAAGGCACAATGAGAATCGGCGATTAGAGTCTGGTTACGTTGACGGCCTGGGGACCTTTGGAACCCTCGATCACGTCGAATTCGACGTCTGCACCTTCGTCGAGGGTCTTAAAGCCTTCCATATTAAGACCAGAGTAGTGTACGAACACGTCATGCCCATCTGCATCGCAGATAAAGCCGTAACCTTTTTGGTTGTTAAACCACTTAACTGTACCTTTCATATGATACCTCCGCAATAAGACCTTGCAGGCCGCGCCTGCTGTGTTCACAATAGCACAACCGGTCGGGGATGTCAAATAAAATCATGTGGCTGATTTTGCGGTTATTCAAAAAATATGAGGGAATCTTGCAATATGAAAAAAAGATTGGATTTTCAGCACAAAACGAAAAATAACGCCTGGAACCATTTCCGGACCATCACCCACCACCGGCTGCTGGTCATGAAGGGCTGCTTCCAGGTAGGGCTTTACAGACAGGGGCTGCTCCACGATCTGTCCAAATATACCTGGACAGAATTTAGGACGGGAGTCCGCTATTATCAGGGAGACCGCAGCCCCAATGCGGCTGAGAAGGAGATCATGGGGTATTCTCCGGCCTGGCTCCACCACAAAGGGAGGAATAAGCACCATTTTGAGTACTGGACCGATGTTTCCACCAGGGAGGATAACTGGAGGATCGTTGGAGTGAAGATGCCGGTCCGGTATTTTGTTGAGATGGTCATGGACCGGATCGCCGCATCCAGGACGTACCGGGGCAGGGCGTACACGGACGGAGACCCATATGCATATTTTTCACGCAACAAGGATGTTCTGACCATGCACCCGGAAACCAAACGGGAGCTGGATAAGGTGCTCCGTATGCTGGAGAAAAAGGGGGAGCCGTATACCTTCCGGTATCTGCGGTATCTTTTGAAAAAAGGGGATTATTAAGAGATCTGGGCGGCTTAGAAAAGCTCCGCCCAGATTTTTTTAATATACTGGTTGAGCCGGACGGGATCCTGGAAACAGGAGGGCGAAAACTCAAAGAATCCAGTCCTGTCTTTGGAAGAGGTCTTAAATTCCGGAGTCCAGACAGGCTCCGGCTGGGGAAGGAAAACGCCGCTTTTTTTCGTATAGCACGTTTCCTTTGCGGCTTTTATGCGGGCGTCCCGGTCCACGTATTCGCCGACGCTTTTGTGGACCGCCGTATCCTCGTAGATCAGATAATAGTAGTCCTTATAGTTGGGATAATAGTATTTAAGGGTTCCCTCATAAAGCCGGATGGAAAGCTCCAGGGCATTTCCGGCAGCCGCAAAACCGTAGGAGGGGACGGCGGCACAGAGGGGCCGGGGCAGAACGGTCTCTTCTTCTCCCTTTAAGGAAAGCAGGAGCCGGGGCGTTTCACCCGCCGCCTTTTTCAGATCCAGAAGAGTAAAATCCTGGGTAAAAAAGTCCGGATAAAACAGGATCGGCAGGAGCGAGGGCATTCCCTTCAGATCCTCTTCATTATGGAGAAGAAGGAGCCTTAAGAGGTTTTCGTCCCGGGTTTTCAGATAGTCCTCGTAAACGCTTATGAGCTGTCCGCCATCGAAGCGGTCCTCCCGGCAGATGGAGAGAAAGCCTTCGATGGTCTTCTGCTTCAGGTTTTCCAGTCCCAGATGCTTTTTCCAGGGCTTGATGCGCTTATAGATATCCACGCTTTCCACACCGGAAAAATCACAGGGGAGCTTAAGGGCACGGCACCTCTTCATAAGGAAGGGGATATCAAAGGTATCTCCGTTAAAATGGACCAGGACGGAGTAGTCCTTTAAAAAGGAGAAAAAGCTCTGGATCACCTGGGCCTCAGAGGCCTTTGTATCGGCAAACCACTGGATAAAATGAGCGCGGCCTTCCTTATAAAACACACAGCCGATCAGATAGACTGTGCAGAAGTCTCCGGAAAAGCCGGTGGTCTCAATATCAAAGAACAGGAGAGAAGCGGGATCCCCCAGGCGGGCCAGGGGATAGGATCCCTCCGCGTCAAAAGTATTCTGGATCGTTATCATAGGTATGGGTATCGTTCCTTTCGCGTGCAGATCTGGGCTGGAATCTGATCTCAGTATACGTGGTTTCTGATGGAATGTCAATGAACCAGCGGTTCAATACCAGAAAATTTGTTCGATTCATCCAGGGTTTATCTTGCAAAGGCTTTTTGTCTATGGTATGATTCTGTTACAGAGCAACGCCCTATGAGCGGTTCGGAGGGAAAATACATTGATTTCATATATCAGAGGCACCCTGGCGGAAAAAAATGAGGATTCAGCGGTGGTGGAGGCTCACGGAGTCGGATACCAGATCTTCGTGCCTGTGCCTGTGCTTTCAGAGCTTCCGCCCCTGGGGGAAAGCGTAAAGATCTACACATATTTCAGCGTCCGGGAAGACGGGATGAGCCTGTTCGGCTTCCTGTCCCGGCAGGATCTGGCGATGTTTAAGCAGCTGATCGGCGTCAACGGCATCGGCCCCAAAAGCGCCCTTGGGATCCTGTCCGCCTTAAGGCCCGATGTGCTGCGGATGGCGGTGGCGTCCGGCGATGCAAAGACCATCTCCAGGGCTCCCGGCGTGGGCCCCAAAACGGCCCAGAGGATCATCCTGGACCTGAAGGATAAGATACGGCCGGAGGACGTGCTGGCTGGAGGACTGGAGGAGTCCCTGGCAGTACCGGAGGAGATATCCGGAGTGGGGCAGGCAGGAAAAGAGGCCGTGGAGGCCCTGACTGCCCTTGGTTATTCGGCAGCAGAGGCAGCCGGAGCGGTAAAGAAGGTGAAGATCACCGAAGAAATGACGGCAGAAGACGTTTTAAAGGGAGCCTTGAGGCATCTGGCCTTTTTATAAGAAGGAACTGGAACAATCAATAGAACAGGCAGGTTGGTATGAGTCGTAAAATCATTACAACAGAAGAGACAGAAGAAGATAAAAAAATAGAAGGAACCCTAAGGCCCCGGTATTTAAAGGAATATATCGGCCAGGAAAAGATAAAATCCACCTTAAAGATCTTTATAGATGCTGCGAAGACCCGGGGAGAGGCCCTGGACCACGTATTATTTTACGGCCCGCCGGGACTGGGAAAAACGACGCTGTGCGGGATCATCGCCAACGAAATGGGAGTGAATCTGAAGGTCACCTCCGGTCCGGCCATCGAAAAGCCCGGAGAGATGGCGGCGATCCTCAACAACCTCCAGGAGGGGGACGTGCTGTTCGTGGATGAGATCCACAGGCTCAACCGCCAGGTGGAGGAGGTCCTGTATCCCGCAATGGAGGATTTTGCCATCGACATCATGCTGGGAAAGGATTCTGCCGCCCGTTCCATCCGGCTGGAGCTTCCGAGGTTTACCCTGGTGGGGGCCACCACCAGGGCGGGACTTTTAACGGCTCCCCTCCGGGACCGTTTCGGCGTGATCCAGCGTCTGGAATTTTACTCGCCGGAGGAGCTCTGCGTGATCGTAAAACGGTCGGCGAAGGTCATGGGCGTGGAGATCCAGGAGGAGGGAGCCTGGGAGATCGCAAGGAGATCCAGGGGCACACCCAGACTGGCAAACCGGCTTCTGAAGCGGGTCAGGGATTTTGCCCAGGTAAAATACGACGGCGTCATCACAAAGGCTGTGGCGGATTTTGCGCTGGATATCCTGGATGTGGACCGGCTGGGACTGGACAACAACGACCGGACGATCCTGCTCACCATGATCCAGAAATTCGGAGGAGGCCCCGTGGGACTGGAGACCCTGGCGGCATCTATTGGAGAGGATTCCGGGACTCTGGAGGATGTATATGAGCCGTATCTTCTGATGAACGGGCTCATCAACCGGACGCCCAGGGGACGGGTAGCCACAGAGGCAGCTTATGTTCATCTCGGCATACCGGCGGACGGCGGGGAAGCGTAAGGATGGGAGCCGGACCGTTACGAAACTATTAGGAAATCTGTAAGGAATAATTTCTGGCTCCGGCGGAGCGGATGTGATAGACTATACAAGGAAAGAAAATCGGGAGAACAGACATGGAAAGAAAAAATTATACAGAAGTGCTGATCAATGGGAATATCTACACCCTGGGCGGATCGGAGGAGCAGGAATATCTCCAGAAGGTGGCTGCTTATATCAATGAGAAGATCGGGATCCTGAAGGCCCAGCCGGGCTTTACAAGACAGAATAAGGATTACCAGGAGGTAATGATCTACCTGAACCTGGCTGACGATTATTTCAAGGCCCTCCAGGAGGCAAAAATGCTGAAGGCCCAGAGGGACGACCTGGAAAGGGAGATATACAGTCTGAAGCATGAGCTGATCAGCGTCCAGATGAAGCTGGACGCCCAGACGGAACAGTAGGATACAAAAGAGAAAAACGGGCTGCCGCATGGAATCTAACGATATGCAGCGGCCCTTTCTGGGCTTTTGGCCGGAAAGGAAGCGTATGGAAAAGAGAAGGGTTGAGATCCTGGCGCCGGCCGGATCTTATGAGAGCATGGTGGCTGCCGTCAACGCCGGGGCCAATGCGGTCTACATCGGCGGAAGCCGGTTCGGGGCCAGGGCCTATGCAGATAATCTGGATGAGGAGGCAATGATCCGGGCCATCGACTTCGTCCACCTCCACAACTGCCGGATCTATATGACGGTCAATACTCTGGTAAAGGAAAAGGAGCTGCCGGAGCTATACGGGTATTTAAAGCCCTATTATGAGGCGGGACTGGATGCGGTCCTGGTCCAGGACCTGGGTGTATTTTCTTATATCCGGGAGTATTTTCCGGACCTTCCCCTCCACATCAGCACCCAGATGACTGTGACAGGAAAATACAGCGCTGCGGATCTTAAAAGGATGGGAGCCGTTCGGGTGGTACCGGCCAGGGAGCTTTCCCTGAAGGAGATCCGGGAGATCGGTGAGACCACAGGGTTGGAGGTGGAGACCTTTGTCCACGGGGCACTCTGCTACTGCTATTCGGGCCAGTGCCTGTTTTCCAGCCTCATCGGGGGACGGAGCGGCAACCGGGGCCGGTGTGCCCAGACCTGCCGCCTGCCCTTTGACGTGGAGAAGGGAGATAAGGTCCTTGGAGGGAAAAATGAAAAGTATGTGCTGAGCCTTAAGGATCTTTGTACCCTGGATCTTCTGCCGGAGATCCTGGAGGCAGGGGTCTGCTCCTTAAAGATCGAGGGACGGATGAAGAGTCCCCGGTATACGGCCGGTGTGGTGAGCATTTACCGGAAATATGTGGATATGTACCTGGCACATGGCCGGTCCGGCTACCGGGTGGATCCGGCGGACCGGAGAGCGCTTCTGGAGCTGTTTGACCGAGGCGGCCAGTCAGAGGGCTATTATAAGGAGCACAATGGCCGGGATATGGTGGTCTTAAAGGAAAAGCCGGCCTTCCGGGAGCCGGACCAGGAGCTGTTCGATCATCTGGACCGGACCTATGTGGACGCGGTGAAAAAGGAGCCCATCCGCGGGACTGCCCTGGTTACAGAGGGAAAGCCGGTGCGGCTGACCGTGGAATATACGCCCTCACTGGAACCCGCAGAAACAATGGAAGACGGAATGGCCGTTCTGGAGCCGGTTTCTGTTGCCTGTACCGGGGATATGGCGGAAACGGCAAAGAACGCCCCCATGGATGGGGACAGGATCCGGAAGCAGCTGATGAAGACCGGGGATTCTCCGTTTTTCTTTGAGGAACTGGAGGTTTTGGTGGAAGGAAAGGTATTCCTTCCGGTACAGGCCTTAAACAGGCTGAGGAGAGAGGCCCTGGAGGAGCTTTGCAAGGCTGTGACGGAGCGGTTTCACCGGAAGTCCGGTGAAGAGTATAAAAATACGGAGGCGGAAGGCGCAGAACGGTCAGCTGCCGGAGAAAACGGAGAGGAAAAAGGGACCGGACTCCAGGCATGTCTGGACGGACAGAAAACGGCTCCGGAATTTGCCGTATCCGTTTCTGATATGGACCAGTTCAGGGAGGCTCTGGCCCTGGTGCGGGAAAAACGGGAGGCCGGGGCAGAAACGCCCTTTGGGATCTACCTGGCAGGCGAGGAATTTGATCCGGGCCAGTGGAAGGAGCTGGCGGACCGCTGCCATAAGGCTGGAAGCGCCTGTTATCTGATGATGCCCAGGATCTTCCGTTCCCAGGCAGAGCAGTTTTTCCTGGCCCATATGGAGGAGCTTAAAAACGCCGGCTTTGACGCCATAGGCGTGGGTTCCATGGAGGAGCCGGGATTTTTAAGAAAGCATCTGCCGGAAATGAAGCAGTATTTCGACCATGGCATGTATGTGTTCAACCACCGGGCGGAAAAGGCCATGAAGGCCTATGGGGCCAGCCGGGTGACCCTCCCAGTGGAGCTGAATGCCAGGGAGCTTTCCGACGCAGGGGTACGGGGCGAGCTGATCGTTTACGGGTACCTCCCTATGATGGTATCGGCCCAGTGCGTGAAAAAGACCATGGAGGGCTGCACCGGGCGGCCGGAGGTCTTATATCTGAGAGACAGAAAAGGGAAGGCCTTCCCGGTGAAGAACCAGTGCCGGTTCTGCTTCAATACGATCTATAATGAAAGCCCCCTGTCGCTTCTGGGGCTTTCCGGCGAGGCAGCCAGGCTGTCGCCGGAGGCATACCGGATCATCCTTACGCTGGAGGACAGGGAGACGGCAAAACGGGTGCTCCGCACCTTCTATGAGGAATATATGGAAGGAAAAAGACAGGACCCTCCGTCCGGAAATTTTACCCGCGGTCATTTTAAGCGGGGCGTAGAGTAGGTGAGACATTGACGAATCTTGTTGTGGAGGTATCCAGATACCTGATCATCCTTCTGATCGCCATTTACACATATTATAATTTCCGGTTCTTCTCCATGAAGGATCAGGAGGGCCGGGATCTGGCCTGCTCCAGACAGCTGGTCTGCATGTTCATGCTCCACTTTCTGGCCAATATGGTGATCGTTTTAAACACGGGGCTGGAGAGCCTGGCGCTCTTTTACGGGGCCCAGGTGATATTCTTCCTGTGCTATATTTATCTGTACCGCTTTTTTTACCGGAACGTGTCCCGGCTCCTGGTGAATAATACGTGTATGCTTTTATGCACCAGCTTTATCATGCTGACCCGGTTAAACCCTTCCCGGGCCATGCGCCAGTTTGTGATCGTGGCGGCAGCGGCTGTGATCACGTGGATCATCCCCCTGATCATTGACCGGGTGTGGCAGCTGGCAAAGATCCCCTGGATCTACTGCGGCCTGGGACTGGCCCTGCTGTCAGCCGTATGCCTTTTGGGAAACACGTCCTACGGGGCCCAACTTTCCATTTCCATCGGCGGCTTTTCCTTCCAGCCGTCGGAGTTTGTGAAGATCAGCTTCGTGTTTTTTGTGGCCACCATGTTTTACCGTTCCACGGATTTTAAGACCATTGCCGTGACCACGGCCGCGGCCGCAGCCCATGTGCTGGTGCTGGCTGCGTCCAGGGATCTGGGAAACGCCCTGATCTATTTTGTGTCCTATCTGATGATGCTTTTTGTGGCCACGTCCAACTGGTTTTATCTGGGAGCGGGGGCTGCCGGAGGAGCCGGGGCCGCTGTGGCGGCTTACCATATGTTTTCGCACGTAAGGCGGCGGGTCCAGGCCTGGAGGGATCCCTGGTCCGACGTGGATGACATCGGATACCAGGCAGCCCAGTCCCTGTTTGCCATCGGTACAGGCGGATGGTTCGGCATGGGACTTTACCAGGGAATGCCGGAAAAGATCCCGGTGGTGGATAAGGACTTTATTTTTTCAGCAGTTTCTGAGGAGCTGGGCGGGATCTATGCCCTTTGTCTTTTATTTATCTGCGTGGGCTGCTTTCTCCAGTTCATGCTGATCGCTACGAAGATGCAGGCCATGTTTTATAAGCTCATTGCCTTCGGACTGGGGACGGTCTATATTACCCAGGTGTTCCTGACCGTCGGCGGAGCCACCAAATTCATCCCCTCCACCGGCGTGACCCTGCCCTTTGTCAGCTATGGGGGAAGCTCTGTGCTGGCTACATTTATCCTTTTTAACATCATCCAGGGGCTGTACATCTTAAAACGCGGAGAGGAGGAGGAAGATGAAAAAGACCAGGCCAAATCCCAGGGCCAATAAAAATATCCTGTGGTTTGCATACGGCGTGGTGGGTGTGTTCGCCGCCATGGGACTCTATATGGGAGCCTTTCTCCAGTTCCGGAGCGAGGATGTGATCAACAATCCATATAATGCCAGGATCGCCGGCATGGCGGACCGGGTGGTCCGCGGAAAGCTTCTGGCTGACGACGGAACGGTCATCGCAGAGACCGTGGTGGGAGAGGATGGGAAGGAGACGAGAAGCTATCCTTACGGAGAACTGTTTGCCCATGTGGCCGGTTATTCCACCATGGGAAAGACAGGACTGGAATCCCTGGTGAATTTCCATCTTCTAAGCTCTCATGTGAACCTTATGGAAAAGATCATAGATGAGCTGTCGGGAGAGAAGAGCACCGGAGACAATGTGGCGACGACCCTGAACCTGCGTCTCCAGCAGACGGCCTGGGATGCCCTGGGAGACCGGAGGGGAGCAGTGATCGCTATGGAGCCAGATACAGGGAAGGTGCTGGCCATGGTATCCAAGCCGGCCTTTGATCCCAATACGGTGGAGGCTGAATGGGACAGCCTGGTGAACGGGGACAGTAAGGAGGCCAGGCTTCTGAACCGGGCCACCCAGGGACTTTACCCGCCCGGGTCCACCTTTAAGGTCATCACGGCCCTGGAATATATGAGGGAGCATCCGGGAGCCTATGACGGCTTTCACTTTTCCTGTGACGGGATCTATGAATATGAGAACATCCGGATCCAGTGCTACCACAAAACGGCCCACGGAGAGGAGGATTTTGCAGCTTCCTTTGCCAATTCCTGCAACGGGGCCTTCGCCTCCCTGGGACTGGAGCTGGATCTTGACGGATTAAAGGGACTGTCCGAGCAGCTTTTATTCAACCGGGACCAGCCTCTCTCCATTCCTTATAAACAAAGCGTATACCAGATGGAAGCGGATGCGGAGGACTGGGAGATCATGCAGACGGCCATGGGCCAGGGAAGCACATTGATGACGCCCATGCACAATTTGATGGTCATGGCAGCCATTGCCAATGACGGGATCCTGATGAAGCCGTACTTTGTGGACCATGTGGAGAATCCCGGCGGCCAGACGGTGAAAAAATTCAAGCCGGAGGCCTATGGGGAGCTGATGGTGGCCAATGAGGCGGCGGCTTTAAAGGAACTGCTGGTGCGGGTGGTAAACGAAGGGACCGGCTCCTCCTTAAAGACGGACGCCTACCAGGCAGCGGGAAAGACCGGCTCGGCGGAGTTTGAGACGGGGAAGGAGACCCATGCATGGTTTGTGGGCTATGCGCCTGCGGAGGATCCGAAGCTGGCTGTCTGTGTCATCGTGGAGGAAGGCGGCTCCGGAGGAAGAACAGCGGGTCCCATTGCAAAAAAGCTGTTCGACGCATATCTGATCCCCTGAGACCGGCTTCCTTGAAACTGCTGGAAAAAAGGATTTCTTTTTTCCAGTGGCCGTGATAGAATAGAAAATGATCGGGCAGCCGGAAAGACCGGCGGCGGAAAAGATATGTATCCAGGAAAGAGAGGCGTGACAATATGAGAATTTTAGTAACTGGCGGAGCCGGATATATCGGCAGCCATACATGCCTGGAGCTTTTAAACCAGGGCCATGAGGTCGTTGTTTTCGATAATCTGAGCAATTCCTCTGAGGAATCCTTACGGAGGGTAAAAAAGCTGACCGGAAAGGATATCGTCTTTTATAAGGCGGATATGCTGGACCGGGATGCGCTGGAGGCGATCTTTGAAAAGGAAAAGATCGATGCAGTGATCCATTTTGCAGGCTTAAAGGCCGTGGGGGAATCTGTGGCCAAGCCCCTGGAGTATTATTACAACAACATCACCGGAACCCTGGTGCTCTGTGACGTTATGAGAAAGCACGGAGTAAAGAAGATCATCTTCAGCTCCTCTGCCACCGTATACGGCGATCCTGCCTTTGTGCCGATCACCGAGGACTGCCCCAAGGGACAGTGCACCAATCCCTACGGTCAGACCAAGAGCATGCTGGAACAGATCCTTACGGATATCCAGAAGGCGGATCCGGAGTGGACTGTGATCCTGTTACGTTATTTTAATCCGGTGGGCGCCCATGAGAGCGGCATGATCGGAGAAGACCCGGCCGGCATCCCCAACAACCTAACGCCCTATATCACTCAGGTGGCTGTGGGCAAGCTGAAAGAGGTGGGCGTATTCGGAGACGACTACGATACGCCGGACGGAACGGGAGTCCGGGACTACATCCATGTGATGGATCTGGCAGACGGCCATGTAAAGGCCTTAAAGAAATTTGAGGATACCCCGGCAGTCTATATTTATAACCTGGGAACCGGACACGGATACAGCGTCCTGGATATGATCCATGCATTCTCCAGGGCTGTGGGAAAAGAGATCCCCTATGTGATCAGGCCCAGACGGGCCGGCGACATCGCCACCTGCTATGCAGACGCGGCAAAGGCGAAGGAAGAGCTGGGCTGGGAAGCAAAACGCGGGATCGACGATATGTGCGCCGATGGATGGAGATGGCAGTCCATGAATCCCAACGGGTACAGAGAAGCATAAAAGAAAAACAAGGCCATCGGGAGGTTTCCCATGGCCTTTTTATGGAGGGGCTTACATGAAGAAGATCGATATCAGAGATTTTATGAACTATCACTATCCCACCGGGCTCACAGCAGCTCCCGATGGAAAGCACGGCGTTTTTGCGGTGGTGGACGTCAACGAAAAGGAAAACTGCTATGATTCCTGCCTGTGGACCATGGATCTTTCCGACGGAAGCGTCCGGAAGCTGACGTCCGGAAGAAAAGAGAGGAATTTTTCCTGGATCGACGGGGAAACGCTTCTCTTTGCCGGCTGCCGGGAAAAGGAATATAAAGATAAGATCGAGGACGGAGAGACCTGGACCTGCTTTTATACCATCGGCCTTCACGGGGGAGAGGCGGAGTTTTCCTTTGCCGTTCCTTATGCTGTGGGAAAATTCGCCGTATGCGGGAACAAGGTATTCATGTCTGTGAAATACGAGTACGCCAAAGAGGAAAAGGATTATGAGGTCTTTGACGAGCTTCCCTTCTGGGCCAACGGAAAGGGCGTGGTCAATAAAAAGCGGAACCGTCTGGCCGTTTACGACCGGGAGAAGGAAACCCTGGAGATCATAACCCCGGAATACGAAACTGTGGAGAATTTCTGGCTGGAGGAGGACTGCCTCCTGTATACGGGAGTCCAGTATACAGATCTGAAATCCTGGAGACCGGGCCTTTACCGGGTGGGACTGGAAGGCTATGAACGGGAAACACTGATCCCCCAGGACCGGATGCGGATCGACTATGCCTGCGTCTTAAAGGGAAGCGTCACACTGTTCGGATCGGAAATGAAGACCTATGGCGTCAATGAGAATCCGCAGCTTTTCCGTCTGGAGGATGGAACGCTTAAGGAGCTGGCATTCTTCGACCGGAGCATCCATAACTCCATCTGCAGCGACTGTAAATTTGCAGACGGGGAAGGGATCGTCCACGATGACGAAAGGATCTATTTCATCTCCACCTTCAGAAAGCAGAGCGTCATCTGCTCCGTGGACGCAGAGGGGAATTTTGAGACTCTTTGCGACCGCCAGGGCAGCGTCCATACCTTATCCCTGGGAGCCGGAGCCGTATGGTATACCGCCATGCGGGATATGGGGCTGACGGAAATTTACCGTCTGAAGGACGGGAAGGAAGAGAAGCTCACAGCCTTCAACGACGGACTGCTGGCGGAACGGGACGTATGCCCGGTGGAGGAATTTACCTTTACATATAAGGACGTGGAGCTGGACGGCTATGTGATGAAGCCGGCAGGCTTCGATCCGGAAAAGAAATATCCGGCGCTCCTTACGGTCCACGGCGGCCCCAGAGCCACCTTTGGTCCGGTGTTCTTCCATGAAAGCCAGGCCTTTGCCAATGCGGGCTACTTTGTATTTTTCACCAACCCCGTGGGCAGCGACGGCCGCGGAAACGCCTTTGCAGACCTTTCCGGCCGGTATGGCACCGTGGATTTTGAAAACTGCCTGGCCATGACCGACGAGGTATTGAAACGCTATCCCCAGATCGACGAAAAGCGTGTGGGGATCATGGGCGGAAGCTATGGAGGCTTCATGTGCAACTGGGCCATCGGAAACACCGACCGGTTTGCGGCGGCAGCCTCCCAGAGGAGCATCTCCAACTGGATCTCCCTCAGCATGACCACAGATATTGGATATTCCTTCGACCTCCAGGAGACGGCCGGCGATCCCTGGAACAGCCCGGATAAGATGTGGGTATGCTCACCCTTAAAATACGCCCATCAGGCCAAGACGCCCACCCTGTTCATCCAATCGGACGAGGACTACCGCTGCTATATGGGCGACGCCCTCCAGATGTTCTCTGCCCTGAAATACTTTGGCGTAGAGACCCGGATGTGCCTGTTCCATGGGGAAAACCATGAGCTGTCCCGGTCCGGCAAGCCCTCCCACCGGCTCCGCAGACTTTCGGAAATGATGGAGTGGTTTGAAAAATATCTGAAATAGGAAAAATATATCCTATAAAACGTGGGTTGCAAAACTGTCAAAAAAGAAGTATACTAGTCCCAGCGTATCAGACACACCAAATAAGGCGGCCTCTCTGGCGTCTTACAACAGGAGGGATTGCAATGATAGAGGCAACGAGCTGTGGCGGTGTGGTTATATTTCGCGGCAAGATCCTGGTCCTTTATAAGAATTACAAGAATAAATATGAAGGCTGGGTCCTGCCCAAGGGAACTGTGGAACCGGGCGAAGAGTTTAAGGAAACCGCCCTCAGGGAGGTGAAGGAGGAGACTGGCGTTACCGCTTCGATCATTAAATATATCGGAAAGAGCCAGTATTCTTTCAGCACGCCCCAGGATACGGTGGAAAAGGATGTACACTGGTATCTGATGATGGCAGACAGTTATTACAGCAAACCACAGCGGGAGGAATACTTTGTGGATTCCGGATACTATAAGTTCTATGAGGCCTACCATCTTCTGAAATTCTCCAATGAGAAGCAGATCCTGGAAAAAGCCTATAACGAGTACCTGGATCTGAAGCGGAGTAACCTCTGGGGCAACAAAAAATATTTTTAAAGGCAAAGGAAGGCGTGGGCCCATGGACGCGCCTTCCTTTTTTCTGCCCTTTTTCCCTGCTGGAAGGCAGGAGCTATGGATATTTGTCGGAATCTGACTTTAACACGTTGAACTTCATGAAATTTAAAGTTATGTACTGTTGACGTAATAGTTTTTTTGTAGTACAATCTGTGTTATGAATTTTATTGCGGAGGAGAATCTGTATTATGAGAAAAAACGCGAAAGTATTATCCTTAATTCTGGCGGGAGCCATGGCCATGTCGCTGGCAGGCTGTTCCGGCTCCGGAAGTAAAGACAGCGCAAAAGAAACGGCTGCAAAGAGTGAGGCAAAAGAAGCGGGAGCGGAAAGCTCCGGGCAGGAGACCTCCAAAGCCGCCGGGGCAGGAGAGGCAGACGCATCGGGAGAAACGTATCAGATCGGTGTGCTCCAGCTGGTCCAGCATGACGCTCTGGACGCTGCCAACAAGGGCTTTTTCGCCGCCCTGGACGAGGCTGGTATCGATTATGAGGCGGACCAGCAGAATGCCTCCGGCGAACAGGCCAACTGTATGACCATTGCAGAGAAGCTGGTAAACGACGGCAGCGATCTGATCCTTGCCATCGCAACGCCTGCGGCCCAGGCCGTGGCCGGCGTGACAGAGGAGATCCCGGTGCTTCTGACAGCGGTGACCGATCCGGCAGAATCCGGACTGGTAAACGACAATGAAAAGCCCGGCGTCAACGTATCGGGAACCTCGGATCTGACGCCGGTAAAGGAGCAGATCGATCTGCTGAAGCAGCTGCTTCCCGACGCAGAAAAAGTGGGCCTCCTGTACTGCTCGGCAGAAAGCAATTCCCAGCTCCAGATCGCCATGGCTGAAGAGGCCTGCAAGACGGCGGGGCTTTCCTGTGAGGAGTATACGGTTCCCAGCTCCAACGAGATCCAGAGCGTGGTGGAGTCCATGGTGGGCAAGGTGGACGTGATCTATGCGCCCACGGATAACGTCATCGCCGCCGGCATGTCCACCGTTGCCATGATCGCCACGGACAACCAGATCCCGGTGATCTGCGGAGAGGCCGGCATGGTAAACGCCGGGGGACTTGCCACCTACGGCATCGATTACTACCAGCTGGGCTACATGACCGGCGAGCAGGCCATTGAGATCCTTACAAAGGGTGCAGATGTGGCGGAAATGCCCATCGGCTACCTTCCGGCAGAGCGCTGTGCGCTGACAGTCAATAAGACCACAGCCGACACCCTGGGAATCGATATTTCCGGCCTGGAAGGCGCTGAGATCGTAGAATAGGAAAAAGAGAGGATAAGCGGGGGAAGAAAAATGAGTGGTATACTTGTTGCAATGCAGGGCGCTGTGGCGCAGGGCGTCCTGTGGGGGATCATGGTACTGGGCGTGTACATCACCTACCGGCTCCTGGATATCGCAGATCTGACGGTGGATGGGAGCTTTGCCCTGGGAGGGTGCGTCTGCGCCACTCTGATCATTAATTTTGATCTGGATCCACTGGCAGCGCTCCTGTTGTCCATGCTGGCCGGAATGGCCGCGGGCGCTGTGACGGGGATCCTGCATACGGTCCTGGAGATCCCGGCGATCCTGGCCGGGATCCTGACCCAGATCTCTCTGTGGTCCATAAACTTACGGATCATGAGCGGAAAATCCAATCTTCCGTTATTAAAGCTGAAAACACTCATTTCCAGCGTAGGAGACAGCCTGGGGATCACCCAGGCCCAGGCGTCGATCCTGGTGGGCGTGGCTGCGGCCGTTCTCATTGTGGCCGTGCTGTACTGGTTTTTCGGAACAGAGATCGGAAGCGCTCTCCGGGCCACGGGAAACAACGAGGACATGATCCGCGCCCTGGGAGTCAATGTGAAGCGGATGAAGCTTCTGGGACTGATGTTAAGCAACGGCCTGGTGGGGCTTTCCGGAGCCCTGGTGTGCCAGCACCAGAAATATGCCGATATCAACATGGGCCGCGGCGCCATCGTCATCGGCCTGGCTGCCATTGTCATCGGCGAGGTGCTCATGGGACGGCTCATTAACTTTGCCTGCAAACTGAGCTCCGTAGTGGTGGGCGCTGTGATCTACTTCCTGATCCGTGCCCTGGTGCTCCGGGTGGGCCTGGAGACCAATGACATGAACCTGTTTACGGCCGTATTCGTGGCCTTCTCCTTAAGCGTTCCTGTGCTCCTGGGAAAATGGAGGGCCAGGAAGGAATATTCGGAGACAGGGGAGGAGGATTCATAATGCTTACGATCACCAATGTACGGAAAACATTCAATAAAGGAACCATCAATGAGAAAAAGGCCCTCTGCGGTCTGAACCTTCACCTGAATCCCGGCGACTTTGTGACGGTCATCGGGGGAAACGGAGCCGGAAAGTCCACCATGCTGAATATGATCGCCGGGGTATATCCTATCGATTCGGGGAAGATCGAGATCGACGGCGTCAACATCTCCAGGGAGCCGGAATATAAAAGGGCCCAGTACATCGGGCGTGTGTTCCAGGATCCCATGCGGGGAACAGCCGCAGGCATGGAGATCCAGGAAAATCTGGCTCTGGCGCTCCGGAGAGGAAGAAAGCGGGGGCTTTCCTGGGGGATCAAGGCCAATGAAAAGGATTTTTACCGGGAAGCCCTGACGAAGCTGGGGCTGGGGCTCCAGACCCGGATGACCAGTAAGGTGGGTCTTCTTTCCGGGGGACAGCGCCAGGCGCTGACACTTCTGATGGCGACTCTGGAAAAACCCAAGCTCCTCCTTCTGGACGAGCACACGGCGGCCCTGGATCCCAAGACCGCCAAAAAGGTACTGGAGCTGACCGATGAGATCATAAAGGAGCGGGAGCTGACTGCCCTTATGGTCACCCACAACATGAAGGACGCGATCCAGTACGGAAACCGTCTGATCATGATGCACGAGGGCCGCATCATTTACGATGTGGCGGGAGAGGAAAAAAAGAACCTCCAGGTGGAGGATCTGTTAAAGAAGTTTGGAGAGGCCAGCGGCGGCGAGTTCGCCAACGACCGGATGATGCTGGCGAAGTAAGGGATCCAGACAGGTTCTGGAGGGCCGGGAGACGGTTTCTCGAGCGGCGTCCCGGACCGGGGACAGCTCCAGGACATCTTAGCGGCTGGCGCTTCTGTGAATGTCAGCCGTCGGACTGGGACTGGTCCGGAGACCGGGAACAGAGCTGACTTGCCCAGGATATGCAGATAAGATAAAAGGAAGGCTGAGAGGGGTGCATTTCCCTTTCAGCCTTCCTTTTTTGCGGCAGTTCCTTATGGCTGCCCGGGCCGGCTCCAGTTCCGGGATGGGGCGTGAAGCTCCCACCACCAGTTGATCTCCGCGCCCATGAACAGGATACAGATACAGAAATACAGCCACAGCATCATTAGGATCACTGCCGCCAGGCTTCCGTAGGTCACAGTGAAATTTTTAAAATACCGGAAGTAGATGGAGAATGCGGTGGAAAACAGGGCCCAGCCCACGGATGCGAAGGCAGCTCCCGGTATCTGGCTTTTAACGGAAAGCCTGCGGAAAGGAAGGACCGCATAAATAGCCAGGAAAAATACAAATAAAATAGCCAGGGTGACCAGTCCTCTCACAGGAAAGGCCAGGAAATCAAAGGTGGACATCAGGGGGATCCAGGCCCAGACCTGTTTCTGGATCTGCTCCCCGAACACCAGGAGCGCCATGCACAAAAGACACATGAGGGAAAAAAGGACTGTATATCCGGCGCAGATGATCCGGCGGACGATATAGTTTCTCTGGATCCCTGTGCCCCAGACCCGGTTTAAGCCCCGCTCGATGCTTAACATTCCCCGGGATGAGGACCAGAGGGCTGCAATGGCCGTGGCTGACAAAAGGGCCATGGGAGAGTCGGAATGGAGACTGTCCAGTACATAGACCACCAGGCCATCCAGGGTATCCGGCACCATCTGGACCACCAGGGACAGAAGATCGGACTCGTTCACCAGAGGCGTGGCCTGGATCAGGGACAAAAGGAGCATGAGGAAAGGGATGGAGGCCAGGATGATAAAAAAGGAGGCCTGGGCCGCATAGACGGACATTTCGTCTTTGGAATATTTTTCAAAGAGCCGTCTGCATTCCAGTAAAAAACGGATCATAAGGCAAGTCTCCTTTCCATAATATGGGTACGGGGGTACCGGTCCGGGAGCCGGGGCCTTTCTGCTGGCCGGCATCGGAGTCCTGGTATCATAAAAAGATATTAGCATGACGGGAGAAAAATGACAAGGAGAACCATGGCGGTTTATGTCGAGCGAAACATGGATCTTTTTGTTCTAAGAAAAGAAACGGCTGAATACATATTATAGTGTGCCGGAGAGAACGGCCGGTCAGAAGAACTGATCATATCGAATAAAGGAGAAATACTATGTCAGAAAAAGTTATGGAAAACAACAGGGTCACGGTCATCGGAACCATCGTATCAGACTTTACATTCAGCCATGCAGTGTTTGGGGAGGGATTTTATCTTGTGGATCTTTCCGTCAACCGGCTCAGCGAGCAGGCGGATGTGATCCCTCTTATGGTTTCGGAGCGGCTTATGGATGTGACAAGGGATTACCGGGGCTGCACCATCGAGGCCGACGGTCAGTTCCGTTCCTATAACCGCCATGAAGGCGTGAAAAACCGACTGGTGCTTTCTGTGTTCGTGCGGGAGGTACAGTTTTTAGAGGAATTTACCGATTATACCAAGACCAATCAGATCTTTCTGGACGGATACATATGTAAGGAGCCCATATACAGGAAAACGCCCCTGGGACGAGAGATCGCGGACCTTCTGGTGGCCGTGAACCGTCCTTATGGGAAGTCCGACTACATTCCCTGCATTGCCTGGGGAAGGAACGCCCGGTTTGCCTCGGGATTTTCCGTGGGGACCAGGATCCAGATCTGGGGCCGGGTCCAGAGCCGGGAATACACGAAAAAGCTCAGTGAGACCGAGTGTGAGAAGAGAACGGCGTATGAGGTATCGGTCAGCAAGCTGGAATGCTGCCAGTGATCCGGGAGACCGCAGGGTCCGGCAGAAGGGAGGTTTCCTGAAGAGGCGGCCCGCCGCAGACAGGGAAGCCCCAGGGCGGTTTTAGCTCCTGTTTAAGGAAAACTTGCAAAATACGAAAAAGTGTGTTAAGATATGCGGGCTTAGATCCATCTTACTGAATATATCTGTGAAAACGGATCGTACATAAAGGATGAGGTGCTGGACATGAGAAAAAATACGATACGCATAATCTATGGTCCCGGAAATGGGAAATCTGCCTCCGCAGTGGGGTATGGACTGCTGGGAGCCCTGGCCGGGAAAAAGGTGATCATCGTGCAGTTTTTAAAGGGCGTTCTGGAGGAAAGGAGCCTGGAGATCCTGGAGCGCATGGATCTGGAGATGAAGGTGTTTCGTTTCGAGCGTTCCCGATGCTATTTTGAGGATCTTCCGGAGGACCAGAAAAAGGAAGAGACCATGAATCTGAGGAACGGCTTTAATTTTGCAAAAAAGGTCATGGCTACGGGAGAGTGTGACCTGCTGATCCTGGACGAGGTCCTGGGCCTGGTGGACCAGGAGGTGATCTCCAGGGAGGAATTTATCCGCTTCCTCCAGTCTGCGGACGACGAGACGGATCTGATCATGACCGGACGGGTCTGCCCCGATGAGATCCGGCAGTATGCGGATCAGATCTCCTATGTGGAAAATCTGTAATGGCCGGAGATCCCGGGCCTGACAGGCGGAAATTTAAAAGTTGACAATTCCCTGGATTGATGATAGGATTATGGAAAACGAGGGATGAAGTTTTGGAGCTGGCGTCTTGGCGGATGTCGGCTCTTTTTTGGAGGAGGAGCATATGGCTATTTTTGAAGGTGCAGGTGTTGCCATCGTAACACCATTTAAAGAAAACGGCGAGATCAGCTTTGATAAACTGGATGAGCTCATTGAGGAGCAGATCGCAGGCCATACGGACTGTATCGTCTCCATGGGAACCACCGGAGAATCTGCCACCACCACAGAGGAGGAGCATCTGGAGGTGATCCGCTTTACCTGTGAGAGAGTGAAGGGAAGGATCCCCGTGATCGCGGGAACCGGCTCCAACTGCACAAAGACGGCGATCACCCTTTCTGAGGAAGCGGAAGGAGCGGGAGCCGACGGCGTGCTTCTGGTGTCCCCGTATTATAATAAGGCCACCCAGAATGGATTAAAAGCTCACTTTACAGCTGTGGCCAACGCCATTAAGATCCCCGCAGTCCTTTATAATATTCCCAGCCGTACCGGCGTAAACATCGCTCCGCAGACCATCGTGGACCTCTGCCGGGACGTGCCCAATATCGTAGGCGTGAAGGAGGCCAGCGGGAACTTTTCCGCTATTGCGGAGATCATGCAGTTATCAGACGGAGCCGTGGATCTGTATTCCGGCAACGACGACCAGATTGTGCCGCTCTTAGCTCTGGGAGGAAAAGGAGTGATCTCTGTCCTTTCCAATATTGCGCCCAGAACGGCCCATGATATCTGTGAAAAGTTTTTCCAGGGAGACCTAGAGGGCAGCAGAAAGCTCCAGTTAAAGGCTCTGCCCCTCATTAAGGCCCTGTTCTGCGAGGTGAATCCGATCCCCGTGCGTGCGGCCTTAAATCTCATGGGGAAACAGGTGGGAGCGCCCAGGCTTCCGCTGACAGAGATGGAACCGGATCATCAGGAGCTTTTAAGGAAAGAAATGGAAAAATTCGGACTTTTATAAATTTCTGTTTTGGAGGCATAATTATGGTAAATGCGATCTTAAACGGCTGCAACGGAGCCATGGGCCGAGTGATCACGGACATCGTTTCAAAGGACGACGGGATCCGGATCGTGGCCGGTGTGGACGTGAATCCCTTAAAGCTGGCAGATTATGAGGTATACGAAACCCTGGACCAGTGTCCGGCGGCCGATGTGGTCATCGATTTTTCTTCTGCGAAGGCCACGGACGGCGTTGTGGCTTACTGTGAAAAAACGAAGACGCCGGTGGTCTTATGTACCACAGGGCTTTCGGAGGAGCAGCTGGAGCGGGTGAAGGCCCTTGGAGAGACCACGGCGGTACTCCGGTCCGCCAATATGTCCCTGGGTGTGAACCTTTTATTTAAGATCTTAAAGCAGGCGGCTCCTGTGCTGGCAGAGGCGGGCTTTGATATCGAGATCCTGGAGAAGCACCACAACCAGAAGGTGGACGCTCCCAGCGGAACGGCCCTGGCCCTGGCCGATGCGGTCAATGAGAGCCTGGGGAACGAATACCACTATAAATACGACAGGACTGCCGAGCGTGTGAAGCGCGATAAAAAAGAGATCGGCATCCAGGCCATCCGCGGCGGCTCCATTGTGGGCGAGCACGACGTGATCTTTGCGGGACAGGACGAGGTGGTCACCTTCCAGCATACGGCGTATTCCAAGGCCATCTTTGCCAAGGGCGCAGTCCAGGGAGCCAAATTCCTGGCAGGAAAAGCTCCGGGCATGTACGACATGGCCGATGTGATCGGCTGATACATATTCTCCTTTCTTTCGTGCATACTAAGGCAGAAAGAAAGGAGATTTTTTATTATGGAAAAGATCAGACGGATCACTTTTGGCATTATGCTGGCTGCTGTTGTCTGTGCGGCCGCTGCCTGCGGAAGAAATGATACCAATGGAAGCACCGCAGGACAAAGCTCCGGACGGGAGGAGTCTTCCACGGCTCCCGGAAGCAGGGCCACAGAGGAGGTGCCAGGGACCTCGGCCACAGGCGTTGACCTTCCCTCCGGCGAAAGCGGGACAGACGGAGAGAGCGGCGGCGTCATCCGGGATATGGTGGATGATGTGAAGGATGGAATGGAGGAGATCACCACCGGGACCACCGGGGCAGGAGAAAACGGCACATCCCATGGGACCGGGGACGGAACGACCGGCCAGACCACGGGAGGCGGGGCATCCGGCACCGCAGGCGGCCAGTAAACAGGGGACAGGGAGTAACACGAAAAATGTGGGACTCCCTCTTTTTATTCCCAGGGAAATATGGTATTCTGGTTACATAGGAAAAGGAGGTGGAGCCATCCGCTATGTATACAGGCCGTACCATCCGTGGCGGCATGGATACAGAAGAGAAAAAAGAAGGAAAGCGTTCTGGTTTTTCATAAGGCTCCTGCTGGTCCTGGAGCTTCTGGCAGCGGCTTCTTTCTATATAAAGAGGCATACAGTGGTGGAGGTTTCAAGGGAAGCGGCAGACGGTCCGCCGGAGCTGGAGGGGGACCGGTCAGGCGAGGTGTTCGGCATTGGGATCGAGTCCGGAGGCCCCCTGTTCTGGTTTCACAGAAAAACAGAGACGGAAACAGCCGGGCCGTAAAGTTATTCTTGATTTTCCCAGGATGATGTATTATAATTCCTTCTGAACTGTTGCTGTTTTATTTGAACAGCTTATAAATGAACCAGTTACCAACTATCAAAAGAAAAGGATGGGCAAAGGAATGAAAAAAGTTGATTTACTGTACGAAGGAAAAGCAAAAAAGGTTTATACAACAGAAGATCCTGACATCTTGATCGTAGATTATAAGGATGACGCCACTGCCATGGACGGTCTGAAAAAGGGCACCATCGTCGGCAAGGGAGCCATCAACAACCGAATGACCAACCACATCTTCAAGCTTCTGGAGAAGGAGGGGATCCCCACCCATTACGTGGAGGAGCTTTCCGACCGGGAAACAGCAGTAAAGAAGGTGGAGATCGTTCCTTTGGAGGTCATCATCCGGAATATCACTGCCGGCAGCTTTGCAAAAAAGATGGGTGTGGAAGAGGGCATCGTGTTCAAGCGCCCCACTCTGGAGTTCAGCTATAAGAACGACGACCTTCACGATCCGTTCATCAATAAATATTATGCCCTGTCCCTGGAGCTGGCCACTGAGGAAGAGATCGACACCATCACAGAATACGCCTTCAAGGTAAACGAAGTGATGAAGAAATATTTTGACAGCCTGGGCATCGACCTGGTGGACTTTAAGATCGAGTTCGGCCGCCACAAGGGCCAGATCATCCTGGCTGACGAGGTTTCCCCGGATACCTGCCGTCTCTGGGATAAGGAGACCCATGAGAAGCTAGACAAGGACCGCTTCAGAAGAGACATGGGCAACGTGGAGGACGCATACAACGAGGTATTCAGACGCCTTGGGATCGAGGACAGAAAATAGTATAGGAAAAGAGGAATATCATGTACGACAGATACCAAAGCCCTCTCTCTGAGAGATATGCAAGCAGGGAAATGCAGTACATCTTCTCCCCGGAAAAGAAATTCCGCACCTGGAGAAAGCTCTGGATCGCCCTGGCTGAGACGGAAAAGGAACTGGGCCTGCCGATCACCCAGGAGCAGATCGATGAGCTGAAGGCCCACAAGGACGATATTAACTTCGATGTGGCAAAGGAAAGGGAAAAGCTGGTACGCCACGACGTTATGTCCCACGTATACGCCTACGGCCTCCAGTGTCCCAACGCCAAGGGGATCATCCACCTGGGCGCCACCTCCTGCTATGTGGGGGACAATACAGACATTATCCTGATGACAGAGGCCCTTAAGCTGGTGAGGAAGAAGCTGGTGAACGTGATGGCAGAGCTGGCTTCCTTTGCGGAGAAGTATAAGGACCAGCCCACCCTGGCCTTTACCCATTTCCAGCCGGCCCAGCCCACCACTGTGGGAAAGCGGGCCACCTTATGGCTTATGGAGTTAAAGCTGGATCTGGACGACCTGGACTATGTGATCTCCTCCATGAAGATGTTAGGTTCTAAGGGGACCACCGGAACCCAGGCCAGCTTTCTGGAGCTGTTTGACGGGGACCATGAAAAATGCCGGAAGGCCGATCAGATGATCGCGGAGAAGATGGGCTTTACGGGCTGCTTCCCGGTTTCCGGCCAGACGTATTCACGGAAGGTGGACAGCCGCGTGCTCTCCGTCCTGGCGGGCATCGCCCAGAGCGCCCATAAATTCTCCAACGACATCCGTCTCCTCCAGCACTTAAAGGAAGTGGAGGAGCCCTTTGAGAAGAACCAGATCGGTTCCTCTGCCATGGCGTATAAGAGAAATCCCATGAGGAGCGAGCGGATCGCTTCCCTGGCCAACTATGTGATGGCAGATATGATGAACCCCATGCTGGTGGCTTCCACCCAGTGGTTTGAGCGGACCCTGGATGATTCTGCCAACAAGCGGCTTTCCATCCCTGAGGGCTTCCTGGCCGTGGACGGGATCCTGGACCTTTACCTGAATGTGGTGGACGGTCTGGTGGTATATCCCAAGGTCATTGAAAAGCGCCTGATGTCCGAGCTGCCGTTTATGGCGACCGAAAACATCATGATGGATGCAGTAAAGGCCGGCGGGGACCGTCAGGAGCTCCATGAGAGGATCCGGGAGCTTTCCATGGAGGCCGGAAGGAATGTAAAGGCGGAAGGCAGGGACAATAATCTTCTGGAGCTGATCGCCGCAGATCCGTCCTTCAATCTGACCCTGGAGGAGCTTAAAAAGACCATGGACCCGAAAAAGTACGTGGGCCGCGCTCCCCAGCAGGTGGAGGAGTTCCTGGATGAGGTGATCCGTCCCGTTCTGGAGGAAAATAAGGATCTTCTCGGCATCAAGGCTGAGATCAACGTATAGGCTGGCGTTTATTCATGGATACCAGCAGTATCAATACGGAATATTATAAAGTGTTTTATTATGTAGGGCGTCTCGGCAGCATCACCGCTGCGGCAGAGGCGCTCTGCATTTCCCAGCCGGCGGTGAGCCAGGCGGTGAAACAGCTGGAGAAGGCGTTAAACAGCCAGCTCTTTATCCGGACCCAGAAGGGCGTCCGGCTGACGGCCGAGGGAGAGCTTTTGTTCCCCTATGTGGAGCGGGGGATCGAAAATCTCCTGGACGGAGAGCGGATGTTAAGGCGGCTGGTGGACCTGGACATGGGTGAGGTACGCATCGGGGCCAGTGATATGACCCTGCAGTTTTACCTGCTCCCCCACCTGGAGCGGTTTCATGGCCGGTATCCCAATATCAAGGTCATGGTGTCCAACGCCCCGACGCCGGAGACCATCCAGTCCCTGTATGAGGGAAGGATCGATTTCGGTGTGGTCAGCACGCCATTCGACGCCAGACCGGAGGTGGCGATCAGGCCGGTGAAAAAGATCCGGAACGTTTTTGTTGCCGGAAGCCAGTACCAGAGCCTCAAAGGAAAACGGCTGGAGTACGGGGCTTTAATGGATCTGCCCTGTATCTTTCTGGAGAAGAATACCAGTACCCGGCGGTTTATGGACCAGTTTCTGGAAGAGCGGGGTATTTTTTTGGAGCCGGAGTTTGAGCTGGCCACCAGCGATATGGTGGTCCAGTTTGCCATGCGGAATCTGGGCATTGGCTGTGTGATGGACGAATTTGCCAGGGAGAAGATCGAAGCCGGAGAGCTTTTTGAGCTGACCTTTGGTGAGAGGATGCCGGACCGGGAGATCTGTATTGTAACGGATCGGAAGAATCCCGTTTCTCCGGCAGGGGAACGGTTTCTGGAGGTGCTGGGAGCATTGGGAATATAATGAGGAATTATGGAGAATATAAGTAATATTTTCTTTACTTATGGACCTTTCTGGTATACACTAAGGATGCGTCAGAGATCAGAAAGAGCTCTGGCAGACCGACACACATCCAAAGGAGGATCAACAATGGTTCGAGCAATCGTAGGAGCCAACTGGGGCGACGAGGGAAAAGGCAAGATCACCGATATGCTGGCAAAGGAGTCCGATATCATCATCCGCTTCCAGGGAGGGAGCAATGCGGGCCACACCATCATCAACGATTATGGGAAGTTTGCCCTGCACATCCTTCCGTCCGGCGTTTTTTATGATCATACCACCAGCATCATCGGAAACGGGGTTGCCCTCAATATCCCGTATCTGGTCGGCGAGCTGAAGGACATCACCAGCAAGGGCGTTCCCATGCCCAGGATCCTGGTGTCAGACCGGGCCCAGATCATGATGCCGTATCACATCCTGTTTGATACGTACGAGGAAGCCAGACTGGCGGGAAGGTCCTTCGGTTCCACGAAATCGGGCATTGCACCGTTTTATTCAGATAAATATGCAAAGATCGGCTTCCAGGTCTGTGAGCTGTTCGGGGACGAGACTGCGCTGATGGAGAAGCTGGAGAACGTATGCGCCTTAAAGAACGTGCTGCTGGAGCATTTATACCATAAGCCGCTGCTGGATCCGAAAGAACTGTTCGATACCATGATGGAATATAAAGAGATGATCGCGCCCTATGTATGCGACGTTTCCAGATATCTGCATGATGCATTAAAGGAAGGGAAGAATATTCTGTTAGAGGGCCAGCTGGGCTCCTTAAAGGACCCGGACCACGGGATCTACCCCATGGTTACCTCTTCCTCCACACTGGCTGCCTACGGCGCCATCGGCGCCGGGATCCCGCCCTATGAGATCAAAAATATCACCACCGTTGTAAAGGCGTATTCCAGCGCTGTGGGCGCAGGGGCCTTTGTCAGCGAGATCTTTGGAGACGAGGCTGACGAGCTGCGGCGCAGGGGAGGAGACGGAGGCGAGTTCGGAGCCACCACAGGCCGTCCCAGACGGATGGGATGGTTTGACGCCGTGGCCACCCGGTACGGCTGCCGGATCCAGGGAACCACAGAGGCTGTCCTGACGGTGCTGGACGTTCTGGGATATCTGGATGAGATCCCCATCTGCGTGGGATACGAGATCGACGGAAAGATCACAAGGGATTTCCCCACCACTCCGGATCTGGAGCGGGCAAAGCCGGTGTATAAGACGCTTCCGGGCTGGAAATGCGAGATCCGGGGCATTAAGAAATACGAGGAGCTGCCGGAAAACTGCCGGAAATATGTGGAGACCATTGAAGAGGAGCTGGGCGTTCCGGTGACCATGGTATCCAACGGACCGGGAAGGGACGACATCATCTTCAGAAGGTAAGCGGCGCTCCCCACAGAGCGCGGGGACAGAAGAGAGTTTCAGAAAACAGTAAGAAAACGGAAAGAAAGCGCCGTTGCAGACGGCCGGGAAAAAGGGTATAATGGAGCTACTCCATATCCTTATCCCGGTCGTCTTTTTTCAGCTTTACGAACATGAGAAAGCCGTAAATAAGGACAGGAACGATCATTACCACAAAAACAAGAGCCATGAGGATGTTGGCGGGAGCTCCGGTGACAGCCAGGACGATGAGAGCCAGGAATGCGGCCGCTGCGGCCAGGATCCCGGCCCAGGCAAGGATTCGTTTCATGAGGATCCTCCTTTCATAAGCAGATTGTATGGGCAGGCTGCCTGTACTGGAGCTATTATAGCGCAGACACAGAGGATTGGAAAGGACGAGAACAGATTTTTGGAGGGAAATATGAAAAACAGGAAACCATACGAAGGAAAATGGATGGCAGCAGCGGCCCTGGGAGCGCTTTTTTCACTCCAGGCCGTATGCACCGCCTTTGGAGCCGACGGGACCTGGATCCCCGACGGGAACCGGTGGAAATATGAGCGGTCCGATGGAAGCATGGCGGCGGGCACCTGGGAGGACATCGACGGAGAGTGGTACCATTTCGGGTCCGATTCTTATATGCAGACCGGATGGCAGAAGGTGGGCAATCTCCGGTACTTTTTTGAGGACGGAGGCGCCCTGGCGGAGGGCTGGAGCTGCTACACCGGCGACGGGGATGAAAAATGGTATTATTATGATGAAAACGGAAACGTGCGGATCCACTGGCAGGAGATCGGGGGAAAGTGGTACTGGTTCAATTCCTCCGGCGTTCTGAACCTGGAAGCCTCAAAGACCATCGGCGGCCGGAAATTCTATTTCCATGAGGACGGCAGCATGGTGGGAAACGAATATGTGGGCTTCTACTATTTTAATATGGACGGCCAGCCCGACGAGCAGTACTTCATTACGGCAGAAGGCCAGGATGGAGGAAAGATCTCTGTGGAGGAGACCGTAAAAGACGAGATCGCTGAAAAGATCAACGCCCTTCCGGCAGGCTGGAGAAAGAAGTTTTTAGACGACGGCTATAAGTTCATCTACTGTCCGGAGAAGGGATATTACGGGGCCGTTAAGGATGAGGAGACCGGAGACCGGTACTATATCCGCCATAAGCTCAGCAAGGCGGACCATTACCTGCGTTTTTCCGAGCCGGACGCCATCTGGGCCGGATTTGGGGAATATATGTACCTGAATATGAAAAAGGAACTGCGGGATTACGATTTTTCCTGGTGGGTGCGCCGCCGCTCCTATGAGCTGTCGGAGATGACGGATATTCCCGAGGCCCTTTACGACGATTATCAGACCATGTTCGGCCTTTTGTACGCCGATTATATGGACGAGGAGAAACGGCCGCAGATGGAGGTGCTGCTGGACGATATCTGCTGGATCTTTGAAAAGATCCTGGATACCCGGAACGAGGACGGCACCAGGACGCGCTAGGGAAGAAAGTACCGCTTGACGGATGGGATGCAAGCTGTTACTATATGAATATAACAGTTGTTACAGGAAAGACGGTGAGTGGATGATACTAAAGATCGATTTTGAAAGCGAGGAGGCTTTATACGTACAGCTCTGCAACCAGATCATCCGGGGCATCGCCACGGAAACGCTGCATGAGGGAGACAGCCTGCCTTCGGTGAGACAGCTTGCGGACGAGATCGGAATTAACATGCATACGGTCAATAAAGCATATTCTGTGTTAAAACAGGAAGGTTTCCTGCGCCTGGACCGGAGGCGGGGGGCCGTCATTGCCCTGGATATGGATAAACTGAGGGCCATGGACGAAATGAAGGATGATCTGGCCCTGATCGTTGCCCGGGGGATCTGCCGGGATGTGGGCCGGGACCAGGTCCACGCCCTGGTGGATGAGCTCTATGATGAGTTCCTGGGGCAGGAATAAAGGAGGAAGCCTATGCTTTGCGAACAATGCAGAAAGCGGGAAGCGACCGTAAAATATGTGGAGGTGGCCGGAGGAGTGAAAACAGAGCACAACCTCTGCGCCCAGTGTGCCGGAAAGCTGGACCTGGGGCAGTATTCGGCTCTGTTTGAGGGAGAATTTCCTCTGGGAAAGCTGCTTTCGGGGCTTCTTGGGATCCCGGATACAGCCCGGGATGAGAACCGTTTTGCAGGCGTGGTCTGCCCTGTCTGCGGCACCACCTATGAGGACTTTGTAAAGAACAGCCGGTTTGGATGCGAGGATTGTTACAGCGTGTTCGATCCGCTGATCGGCGAAAATATCCGGCATCTCCAGGGCAGCGAGCGCCATGTGGGGAAACGGCCCGCCGCGTATGGGGACACGGCAGAAAGGACGGCCTCCGGGGAAGATCTGGGGGACCAGGAAGCAAAAGCCCCGGAAGCGGGAGAGGACCGGATCCAGAGGCTTTCCTTACAGCTTAAAAACGCGGTCCGGCGGGAGGATTACCAGGAGGCCGCAAGGCTCCGGGATGAGATCCGGGGACTGAAGGAGGAAGCAGACCAGAATGGAAAAATGGTTTGATGTGCCGGAAAAAGAGGGCTCCAGCGTGATCTGCAGCCGGGTACGGCTGGTGAGGAACTGGAGGGAATATCCTTTTCCGGGAAAGATGACAAAGGAACAGAGCGTGGAAATGACGGGAAGGCTCATGAACGGCGTGAAGGAGTCAGGGGCCTTTTCCGGCAGCCGCAGCCGCTATTTATATCTGGACCGGATCCCGGACCTGGAGCGGACGGCGCTTTTAGAGCGCAGGGCCATAAGCCGCGGGGTCTCAAAGAAAAAGGCGGCCGCAGGCCTGGTCTTATCTGAGGATGAGCGGCTGGGGATCACCATAAACGACGACGATCACATACGGATCCAGGCAGTGGAAAAGGGAGCCGCCCTGACAGAGTGCTACCGGCGGGCCGACCAGATGGAGGAGCTTCTGGGCAGCCGGTTTGAATATTCCTTTGATGAAAAATACGGATATCTGACGTCGTTTCCCACCAGCGTGGGAACGGGACTCAGGGCATCGGTGGTCTTACACCTGCCGGCCCTTTCCAGGCGTAAGAATTTTAACAGCCTTACCTCAGACATGGGCCGTTTCGGGACCCTGGTCCGGGGCCTTTACGGAGAGGGGGAGGAAAATCCCGGCTCTCTTTACCAGATCTCCAACCAGAAGACCCTGGGCCAGACGGAAAAGGAGATCGTGGACCTGGTGGCCAAAGCGGCGGCGGAGCTGGACGCCCAGGAACGGCGGCTCCGGCGGACTGCCATGGGCCAGAGGCCGGTGGCCTGCGCAGACGAGGCGTATAAATCCTATGGAGTGTTAAAATATGCCAGAAGGCTGACCAGAAAGGACGCCATGGAATTTTTATCCCAGATCATGGCGGGAGCTGCCGACGGGATACTGAAAATGAAGGAGCCATGCTCCGTCTATGGGCTCATGCTGGGGATCCAGCCGGCGAATCTTTTAAGCCAGGCAGAGAGACCCTTGAGCCGTGAGGAGCTGGATGCGGCACGGGCAGACTTTTTAAGGGCCCGTCTGCCGGAAATCATCTGACAGGAGGAATGAAAGGAACTTTATGGAGCGATATACAGAGAAAGCAAAGGAGGCCCTGATCCTGGCCACAGAGGCCGCAGAGGAAACGGGTTCCCGGACTGTGGGGACCGAGCATATCCTGGTGGGACTCATGAAGGAGGGCACGGGAACGGCAGCCAGGGTCCTGGAGGCCGGAGACGTGAAGCTGGAGCGGGTCCTGGAGCTGGAGAAGAAGCTGGTGTCCTCCAGCCAGCCCACCCAGATCCGTGACCGGGAGGGCTATACGCCCATTGCCAGGAAGGTGCTGGAAAACAGTTACAGGGAGGCGGTCCGCTTCCATGCCCCGCTCATCGGAACGGAGCACATCCTTATGGCGATGTTAAAGCAGACGGACTGTGTGGCTGTGCGGCTTTTAAATACATTAAACATCAATATCCAGAGGCTTTATATCGATCTTCTGTCCGCCATGGGAGAGGAAGGAGCCGCCGGCCGTGAGGAGCTGGTCCAGGGCCGGAGCGGAAGGGATGGAAAGGCGGATACGCCGGTGCTGGACGAATACAGCCGGGATCTTACAAAGCTGGCATCCGAGGGAAAGCTGGATCCGGTCATCGGAAGAGAGCATGAGATCGGCCGGGTGATCCAGATCTTAAGCCGCAGGACGAAAAATAACCCCTGCCTCATCGGAGAGCCGGGCGTGGGAAAGACGGCGGTGACCGAGGGCCTGGCCCAGATGATCACAGCCGGGGACGTACCGGATACCATCCGGGGAAAGCGGGTGGTGATCCTGGACCTTTCCGGCATGGTGGCCGGTTCCAAATACCGGGGAGAATTTGAGGAACGGATCAAAAATGTGCTGAACGAGGTGCGGGAAGCGGGAAATGTGCTTCTGTTCATCGACGAGATCCATACCATCATCGGCGCAGGCGGCGCAGAGGGGGCCCTGGACGCCTCCAATATCTTAAAGCCGTCCCTGGCCCGGGGAGAGCTCCAGCTGATCGGAGCCACCACCATCGAGGAATACCGGAAGTATATCGAAAAGGACCCGGCCCTGGAGCGCCGGTTCCAGCCGGTGACCGTGGAGGAGCCCACAGAGGAGGAGGCTGTGGCCATCTTAAAAGGCCTGCGCCCCAGGTATGAGGAGCACCACCGCGTGACCATCACCGACGCCGCCCTGACAGCGGCCGTCCGCCTGTCCTCCCGGTATATCAATGACCGGTTCCTGCCGGATAAGGCCATCGATCTGATCGACGAGGCCTCCTCCAAGGTGCGGCTTTCGGTTTTTGTGGAGCCCAGAGGCGTAAAGGAGCTGGAGGCGGAGATCAGGGAGCTGGAAAAGGCCAAAGAGGAGGCCATCCGGTCCGAGGCCTATGAGGAAGCGGGAGAAATAAAGAAAAAGCAGGAAAAGAAGCGGGAGAAGATCGGAAAGCTCCGGGAAAAGTGGGAGGAAGAGAAAAATTCCAGGACCCTTTTCGTGGACGAGACAGAGATCGCGGACGTGGTCTCCGGCTGGACGAAGATCCCCGTGAGCAAGCTGAAGGAGGAGGAGACAGAGCGCCTCTTAAAGCTGGAATCGATCCTCCATGAGCGGGTGGTGGGCCAGGAGGAGGCCGTGACCGCCGTTTCCAAAGCCATCCGGCGGGGACGAGTGGGCCTTAAGGATCCCAGACGGCCCATCGGCTCCTTCCTATTCCTGGGACCCACCGGCGTTGGGAAAACAGAGCTCTGCAAGGCTCTGGCCGAGGCCATGTTCGGGACAGAGAATGCCCTGATCCGGGTGGACATGTCCGAATATATGGAAAAGCACAGCGTATCCAAGATGATCGGCTCCCCGCCAGGCTATGTGGGCTATGAGGGAGGCGGACAGCTGAGTGAAAAGGTGCGGAGGAATCCCTATTCGGTGATCCTTTTTGATGAGGTGGAAAAAGCCCATCCCGACGTGTTCAATATCCTTCTCCAGGTGCTGGACGACGGTCATATCACCGACTCCCAGGGACATAAGATCGATTTTAAGAATACCATCGTGATCATGACCTCCAACGCCGGAGCGGAGAATATCATCGCCCCCAGGCACCTGGGCTTCACCTCCCAGGATGATGAAAAGGCCAGGTATACCAGGATGAAAACGGGGGTCATGGATGAGGTAAAACGGCTGTTCAAGCCGGAGTTTTTAAACAGGATCGACGAGATCATCGTGTTCCATCCCCTCAATAAGACCCATATGAAGGAGATCGTTTCCATCATGTTAAATACCGTCGGAAAGCGGACGAAGCAGCAGATGTCCATCCGCTTAAACGCCGGGGAGGATGTGAAGGATTTCCTGGTGGAAAAGGGCTATGATGAAAAATACGGGGCAAGGCCCCTGCGGCGCACCATCCAGAACCTGGTGGAGGATAAGCTGGCGGAGGCCGTCCTGGAAGGAAGGGTAAGAGAGGGAGATTCGGTGAAGCTCCTCTTAAAGGACGGACAGCTTAAATTTTCTGCCAGGCACCCACAAACTGCTAGAAAACAGGATAGGGTTGTGGTATGATAAAAGTGATCAGAAAAGGATCATAAAAGACCGCAGAAGTTTTAGGAAATACACAAAAGGAGACTAAGTATTATGTCAGTGATCAATGAATTAATCCGTACAGAAGAGAATGGGAACATCAGCTTTGGCAATTATTCCCTGGACGTGAAATCCAAAGCCGAGGATTTCGAGCATGACGGAGATCTTTATAAAGTAAAGACCTTTAAGGAGATCACAAAACTGGAGCGCAACGGCATGTTCGTATACGAGTCTGTTCCGGGAACTGCAGTGACCGATTTTTCCGTAAAGGACACAGAGGTATCCTTTAAGGTGGAGGGAACAGAGGACGCCCAGATCACGATCCAGCTGGAAGACGACATGGAATATGAGGTGTTTGAGGACGGCGCAGCCATCGGCGGCATGAAGACCAACATGAGCGGAAAGCTGAGCCTTTCCGTGGAGCTTTCCGAGGGAAAGGCCGTGGAAGTGAAAGTGATCCGGAAGTAAGCAGGAAAGAAAGGATATTATAGTGGCAAAAGCAAAGACAGGAACAGTATTTTTCTGTAAGGAATGCGGCTATGAATCCGGTAAGTGGATGGGGCAGTGCCCGGCGTGTAAGGAGTGGAATACCTTTGTGGAGGAGCCTGTGGTCTCGGAACGGAGATCCCAGGGAGCCGAAAGGGTCCGCGTCCCAGGCCGGGGCACTGCCCCTGTCCATATCTCGGATATTTCCCTGGAGGAGCAGGACCGGACGGCCACCGGCTTTGGGGAGCTGGACCGGGTCTTAGGGAGCGGGATCGTCCGGGGAAGCCTGGTGTTAGTGGGCGGAGATCCCGGGATCGGAAAATCCACCCTTTTACTCCAGGTTTGCCGGAATCTGTCCATGGCCGGAAAAAAGGTCCTCTATATTTCCGGGGAGGAGTCCTTAAAGCAGATCAAGATGCGGGCCAACCGGATCGGTACGATCACCGGGGAGCTTCTGTTCCTCTGTGAGACCAACCTGGATATGGTCCGGGGGGCCATTGAAAACGAAAAGCCGGACGTGGTGATCATTGATTCCATCCAGACCATGTACCGGGAGGATATTTCCTCCGCCCCCGGAAGCGTCAGCCAGGTACGGGAATCCACCAATCTGCTGATGCAGACTGCCAAAGGGCTGGGGATCACCATTTTCATCGTGGGTCATGTGACCAAGGAGGGCGTGGTAGCCGGTCCCAGGGTCCTGGAGCATATGGTGGATACGGTGCTGTATTTTGAGGGAGACAGGAACGATTCCTACCGGATCTTAAGGGCCGTGAAGAACCGGTTCGGCTCCACCAACGAGATCGGTGTGTTTGAGATGCAGGAAAAGGGACTGGAGGAAGTGAAAAATCCGTCGGAGATGCTGATCTCCGGCCGTCCCAGGGAGGCCTCCGGGGCTGTGGTGGCCTGCTCTCTGGAGGGGACCAGGCCCATTCTCCTGGAGGTTCAGGCGCTGGTGACGGCCAGCAGTTTCGGAATGGCCAGGAGAACGGCCAACGGCGTGGATTATAACCGGATCAATATTTTACTGGCGATCCTGGAAAAACGGTGCGGCTACGCTATGAGCCGGTACGACGCTTATGTAAACATCGCCGGCGGCATGAAGATGAATGAGCCGGCCCTGGATCTGGCTGTGGTCATGGCCCTGGTGTCCAGCTTCAAGAACCGGGAGGTGGATCCGGGCATGCTGATCTTTGGAGAGGTGGGCCTTTCCGGTGAGGTCCGGGCCGTTTCCCAGGCCGGGCAGCGGGTGGCGGAGGCTGTGAAAATGGGCTTTACGGCCTGTGTGCTTCCAAAGGCCAACCTGGAGAAGCTCCGGAGTGAAAGGCGGATCCGGCTCATTGGAGTGGAAAATGTAAGGGAGGCCATCGAGGGGGTATTTTCTGCTTCTCCGGCTTCCCATACGGATGAGCTCCCATTCCAGACGGTGGCCAGCCGCACATAAGGCAGCTGGAACACGGCTTCAGGACCGGCGGATCGCCAGGAGGAAAAGAGGAGGAATATGAAATGAAAGTGATCGATCTGACCCATACGATCCGGGAGGATATGCCAGTCTATCCGGGGACGGAAACGCCGGAGCTTTCACCGGCCAGCAGCTATGAAAAGGATGGATTTAAGGAAACGCTTCTCCATATGTATTCCCACACGGGAACCCATATGGATCCGCCGGCCCATCTATATGAGGGACGGACGACCCTGGATCAGTTCCCTGCGGACCAGTTTGTGGGACAGGCGCTGGTGATCGACTGCCGGGACCTTGCGGAGGGAGAAGCCATTACCATGGACCGCATCTGGAGATACGGGGCCCTGGCAGAGGAGGCAGATTTTCTGCTTTTTAACCTGGGATGGGATAAGCGCTGGGGGACAGAGGCGTATTTTGGAAATTATCCCTGTGTGGATGATGAGGTCCTGGATCATATCATAAAGGGGAATTATAAGGGGATCGGATTTGATGTGATCGGACTGGATCCCATGGACGATGCAGACCTTCCCCGCCATAAAAAGCTGTTTAAGGACTGTGAGATCGTGAACATTGAGAACCTTAAGGACCTGGAGCTTTGCGGGGAAGGGCTTTTCTGGTTTGGCTGTTTTCCGGTGAAGATCGAGAACAGCGACGGCGCTCCGGCCAGGGCCGTGGCCTGGATCGAATAAAAAATGGGGCTGCCGCCAGGGGACGAAAATGTCCTTTGGCAGCAGCCCCGGTGTGTTTCCGGCCTGCGGGATCTTTATGCCACAGCGTGGACCTTTGCCGCGTCGTGGTCGTCCAGAAATTCCTCAAAGCCAGGATTTTCTCCGCTAAATTCCACAGTGAGGACCTTTGTAAAGTCCAGGCTGAGGACTCCAAGGATGGATTTTGCATCGATGATCACACGGTTGTAGAAAATATTAATATCGAAATCACACTCACTGGCTCTGGCTACAAAGTCCTTTGCTTCAGCGATGGTAGAGATCCGGATCTTTCTCTGCGTCATCATGGGTATCACTCCTTTAAAAATAAATGCTATTGATTTTCCGTGTTCATTTCCTTTATATCATTTGTTATTTCAATAGTCAACCGACAAAATCTACTAGTTTTTTTGCTTTTTCCGGGTTTTTCTGTGGCTTTTCTCCAAAAGAGAGGATTTTGATGACAGCGGAAGGGATAATTACATCAGTTTTTTAAATTTTTCGGAAAATAGTAATTGACATTTGGGTGCTGCTGTGGTATCATTTTTAAACGTGAGAGGCAGTAAAAAATCTCATGAAAATTTATAGGGGATTAGTTCAATGGTAGAGCAGCGGTCTCCAAAACCGTAGATGGGGGTTCGAGCCCCTCATCCCCTGCTGATTAGAAAAGCTGGAATCCGATTCGGATCCCAGCTTTTTCTTTACAGGAAATTAGACTTTTCCGGGCCGGTATTGTATAATGGAGCAAGGAACGGAGGAAGGAAGCATGGAACAGAAAAAACAGGTCAGGATCTCGGTGCGGGCGCTGGTGGAGTTCGTGCTCCGCTCCGGAGACATCGATAACCGCCGTTCCGGAGCGGCCCAGAAGGATGCCATGGCGGCGGGGACCAGGATCCATAAAAAGATCCAGAAGCGGATGGGCGGAAATTACAGAGCTGAGGTGCCGTTAAAATATACGGCCCTGGACGAAGAGGAGGACATCGAACTTCTGGTGGAGGGCCGGGCCGACGGGATCTTTGAGGAAGACGGCATCGTGACCATTGATGAGATCAAGGGCGTGTATATGGATCTGGAGCGGCTTACAGAGCCGGTGGCGGTGCATATGGCCCAGGCCATGTGCTACGGATATTTTTACTGCTGCGACCGGGATCTGGACGGTGTGCGGATCCAGCTTACCTACTGTAATCTGGAGACCGAGGAGATCCGCCGGTTCCATGAGGACAGGTCGAAGAAGGAGCTGGAGGTGTGGTTTTGCTCGGTGATCCACGAATATTTTAAGTGGGCCAGATATCTGTGCCACCATGAGCTCCAGAGGAATCAGTCCATAAACGGCCTGGAGTTTCCCTTTCCATACCGGGAGGGCCAGCGGGATCTGGCGGTGGCCGTGTATAAGACCATTTCCAGGAAAAAGCGGCTGTTCATCCAGGCTCCCACAGGCATTGGAAAGACTCTCTCCACCATTTTTCCCGCTGTCCAGGCCATGGGAGCGGGGAAGGCCTCTAAGGTTTTTTATCTGACGGCCAAGACCATCACCAGGACGGTGGCGGAGGAGGCGTTCAGGATCTTAAGGAGCCGGGGGCTGGTGTTCACGGCCGTGACCATCACGGCCAAAGAAAAGCTGTGCCCCATGGAAAAGGCCGAGTGCAATCCGGAGGCATGCCCCTATGCCAAAGGTCATTTTGACCGGGTCAACGAGGCGGTGTTCGACATCCTGCATCTGGAGCAGGAGATGGACCGGGAGACCGTGTTGAGATACGCGGAAAAATACCGGGTCTGTCCCTTTGAGTTCTGCCTGGATATTTCCAGCTGGACCGATGGGATCATCTGCGACTACAATTATGTGTTCGATCCAAACGTGCGGCTGAAACGCTACTTTGCCGACGGGGCCTCGGGAGATTATCTTTTCCTGGTGGATGAGGCCCACAACCTGGTGTCCAGGGCCAGGGAGATGTACAGCGCCTCTGTTTATAAGGAAGATTTCCTGGAGGTGAAGCGGATCATAAAGGGAAAGTCGCCCAGGCTGGAGCGGCAGCTGGACCGGTGCAATAAGCTGCTGCTTTCCATGAAGCGGGAGGGCGGGGACTGGCAGCTCCTGGAGGACGTGACGGGGCTGGCCGCCGGGATCATGACCGCCTTTTCTTATATGGAAACGTTTATGGAGGAATTCCCGGAGTTCCCGGAACGGGAGACAGTGCTGGACTTTTATTTCTGCCTCCGGGATTTTTTAAACGTCTATGAAGAGCTGGACGGCCATTACCGGATCTATGAGGAAAACCGGGAGGACGGCTCCTTCCTGGTGCGCCTCTTCTGCGTGGATCCTTCCCGGCTCCTTTCCAGATGCATGGACCAGGGAGCCAGCACCATCCTGTTTTCGGCCACGCTCCTTCCTGTCCGGTATTATAAGACCCTGCTGTCCGGGAACCAGGAGGATTACGCGGTGTATGTGAATTCGCCGTTTCCAGAGGAAAACCGTCTCCTTATGGTGGCGGAGGATGTGAGCAGCCGCTACACGAGACGCAGCCCGTCGGAATACCGGAAGGTGGCGGATTATATCCGGATCGTCACCCAAAGCCGGCCGGGAAATTATATGGTGTTTTTTCCTTCCTATCAGTATATGGGCGAGATCGAGGAGATCCTGGAGGAGGAGCCTTTGAAGGCGGATCTGCTGGTCCAGGGCCAGGGGATGGGAGAAGCAGAAAAGGCAGAATTCCTGGAGGAGTTTGAAAAGGAGAGGAGCCATTCCCTGGCCGCCTTCTGTGTCATGGGCGGCGTCTTTTCGGAGGGCATCGATCTGAAGGAGGAGCGGCTCATCGGGGTCATCGTGGTGGGCACGGGACTCCCCATGGTCTGCGTAGAGCAGGAGGTGCTGAAGGGGTATTTTGATGAGACAGAGGAGAAGGGCTTTGATTTTTCTTACCAGTATCCCGGAATGAATAAGGTCCTCCAGGCGGCCGGACGGGTGATACGGACGCCTGAAGACCGGGGGGTGATCCTTTTACTGGACGACCGGTTTTTAAGAAGGGATCATCTGGAGCTGTTTCCCAGGGAATGGGAGCATTTCCAGGTGGTGAACCGGGGAAATGCGGCCCGGTGCCTGGAGGATTTCTGGAATGGAAGGGAGCCTTAGGGCCGCCTTACAGCATGTCCATGAACTGTTTTGCCGCCTGGGATAAGGGGACCGAATCATTGGAGGCCACCACCAGCTTTCTGGCAGGAAGGCTCTGGGCCAGCTTAAGGATATAAAGCTGGGATTCGTCGGCGGGAATGCAGAAATCCGGCACAAAGGCGATCCCCAGGCCGATGCGGGCCAGATCGATGAGCAGGTCGTTGCTGCTCAGTTCGATCTCCGGCACCAGATCCAGGTGGGAGCGCTGGAACATGGAGTGGAGGAACTCGCTGGTGGTGCTTTTCCGATCCAGCATCATGATGGGGTACTCCTTTAGCTCCTCCAGGGTCAAAACCTGATCCGTCAGGGGAAAGGCCTCGGCATTGGCCACGAACACATCGTGGAATTCATGGATGCTCCGGACGCTGTGGCTGGCTAAAAGCCCGGAGTTGGGGTAGTTGCTCAGGATAAAGTCCACCTGTCCGTTTTCCAGAACGTGGGCGCACTCGATGGAAGTAAAGTTGAACACCTTGATGTGGACATTGGGGTAGGCCTTGTGGAACCGGTTTAAATAGGGGACCAGGTAGTAACGGCAGATGGTGTCGCTGGCGGCGATCCGCAGCTGGCCGCCGTTTAAGGAGTTGGCCTCCAAAAGCTGGTTTTCCCCCTTCTGGATCAGGTTCATGGCCGGTTCAATGTGCTTGAACAGGATCTCCCCCTCGGGAGTCAGCTGGACCTTTTTCGTACTGCGGATGAAAAGCGTCTGGCCCAGCTTCTTTTCCAGGACCTTCACAGACTGGCTCACAGCCGACTGGGAGATGAACAGGCATTTGGAGGCCTCGGAGAAGCTTAAGGTCCGGGCCACATAGTAAAACACTTTATATAATTCGTAATTGATATCCATTATTAGTCCTCCTTATAGGTAAACGACACTATTGTAGCACAACTTAAGAGTTTTGAAAAGAGGGAAACAGCATGTCAGAAGAGATGAGAGAAGAGATGGAACAGAACACGGAAATCGGCACAGAGGATATCTACCAGGTCTATATGGAGGAGCTGGCGGTGATCCCGCCCTGTACCGAGGAAGAGAACCGGGAGCTCCTTAAGAGGGTGAAGGCCGGAGACCGGGAGGCAAAAAAACGTCTGGTGGAAGGAAACTTGAAAAAGGCCCTGTTTTTTATCCAGGATTATCTGAACCGGGGAGTGCCCATGGCGGATCTGATCCAGGAGGCCAGCATGGAGCTGATGGAGCTGGCGGACGATGGCTTCCAGGAGGGCTTTGAAAAACTGCTGGAAAGCCGGATCCATGTGCGGATGGAGGAGGTGATCCGGGAGCAGAAGGCAGAAATGGATCTGGAGGAGGAGATGCTCGCGCGGGTCAACGTACTCCAGGAGGTGTCAAAGCGCATGGCCGAGGAGCTGGGAAGAGAGGCCAGCTTAAAGGAACTGGCGGAGCGCATGAAGATGACAGAGGAGGACGTCCGTGAGATCATGAAGATGACCATGGACGCACTGAAGCTCAGTGAGCTGAACCGCAGTCTCCAGGATTGATGATTTATTAGTTTAAAATATAAATAAAATTAGATATATTAATTTTACTTATTTATTTCGTTTGTGGTAAGATGATAGAAGAACAAGAATGCAACCTGTTTATATAAAGACTTTCACAAGGAGGAAGAAACATGAGCGTAAAGCGCGTATTTGTTGAGAAGAAGCCGGAATTTGCTGTCCAGGCCAGAGAGCTTTGCGATGAGATCGAAAGCTATCTGGGGATCGCCGGTGTGACAGGGGTCCGTGTCCTGGTCCGCTACGACATCGAAAATCTGTCGGAGGATGTGTACCGGGAGGCTCTGGGTACGATCTTTTCCGAGCCGCCGGTGGACGAGGTGTTTGAAGGAGACTTTGTCCATGGCGCAGACGACGCCGTTTTTTCTGTGGAATACCTGCCCGGTCAGTTTGACCAGAGAGCAGACTCTGCCGAGCAGTGCGTGAAGCTGTTAAAAGAGACAGAGGAGCCGGTCATTAAGACTGCCACCACTTATGTGATCTCCGGAAGTCTTACAAAGGAAGAGCTGGACGCCGTTAAGGCCTTCTGCATCAACCCGGTGGACTCCAGGGAGGCCTCTGAAACGATCCCGGAAACTCTGGTATCCGTATTTGAAAAGCCGGAGGATGTGGCTGTGTTTGAAGGCTTTGCTTCCATGGACGAGGCAGCCTTAAAGGAGCTGTACGGTTCCTTAAATCTGGCTATGACCTTCAAGGACTTCCTTCATATCCAGGCTTATTATAAAAACGAAGAGAAGAGGGATCCGTCTGTGACGGAGATCCGTGTGCTGGATACATACTGGTCCGACCACTGCCGCCACACCACCTTCTCCACAGAGCTTAAAAATGTGACCTTCACCGAGGGCGATTATAAGAAGCCCATCGAGGACACCTATAACCAGTATCTGGCCGACCATAAGGAGATCTATAAGGGAAGAGACGACAAGTTCGTATGCCTGATGGATCTTGCCATTATGGGAATGAAGAAATTAAGGGCAGAAGGAAAATTAGAGGATCTGGAGGTCTCCGAGGAGATCAACGCCTGCTCCATCGTGGTTCCCGTGGAGATCGACGGAGAAACTGAGGAATGGCTTGTGAACTTCAAGAACGAGACCCATAACCATCCCACAGAGATCGAACCCTTCGGCGGCGCTGCCACCTGTCTTGGCGGAGCCATCCGTGATCCCTTATCCGGCCGTACCTATGTTTACCAGGCCATGCGCATCACTGGTGCAGCCGATCCCACAAGACCGTTAAACGAGACCTTAAAGGGCAAGCTCCCCCAGAGGAAGATCGTGACCGAGGCTGCCCATGGTTACAGCTCCTACGGAAACCAGATCGGCCTGGCCACCGGATTCGTAAAGGAATTATACCATCCGGGCTATGTGGCAAAGAGAATGGAGATCGGAGCGGTCATGGGCGCAGCTCCCAGAAAAAATGTGATCCGTGAGACTTCTGATCCCGGCGATATCATCATCCTCCTGGGCGGACGCACCGGCCGCGACGGCATCGGCGGAGCCACCGGCTCCTCCAAGGTCCACACAGAGGCTTCCATTGAGGTCTGCGGCGCAGAGGTCCAGAAGGGAAATCCGCCCACAGAGCGTAAGATCCAGAGGATGTTCCGCCGTCCGGAGGTTTCCAGACTGATCAAAAAATGCAATGACTTCGGGGCAGGCGGCGTATCCGTTGCCATCGGTGAGCTGGCAGCCGGTCTTTATATCGACCTGGACAAGGTTCCGAAAAAATACGCAGGCCTGGACGGCACGGAGATCGCCATTTCCGAGTCCCAGGAGAGAATGGCTGTGGTGGTGGATCCCAAGGATGTGGATGCATTCCTGGCTTATGCGGCAGAGGAGAACCTGGAGGCCGTTACAGTGGCAGAGGTGACAGAAAGCCCGCGTCTGACCATGACCTGGAGAGGAAAGACCATCGTGGACCTGAGCCGCGCGTTCTTAGATACCAACGGAGCGCACCAGGAGGCCGACGTGACCCTGACAGTTCCCAACCGGGAAGGAACGCCCTTTGAGAGAAAGGAAGTGGGCAACGTTAAGGAAAGCTGGATGAAGATGTTGGGCTCCTTAAATGTCTGCTCCCAGAAGGGACTGGTGGAGCGGTTTGACGCTTCCATCGGAGCCGGCACTGTGATGATGCCCTATGGCGGAAAATTCCAGCAGTCCGAGATCCAGACCATGGTGGCAAAGCTTCCGGTATTAAAGGGAAAATGTGATGCTGTGACCATGATGAGCTACGGCTTTGATCCGTATCTGTCCAGCTGGAGCCCGTACCATGGAGCCGTTTATGCCGTGCTTTCTTCCGTTGCCAAGATCGCAGCAGCCGGCGGCGACTACCGGAAGATCCGTTTCACCTTCCAGGAATATTTCCAGAGGATGACAGAGGATCCCACCCGCTGGGGACAGCCCTTTGCAGCCTTACTTGGCGCGTATAACGCCCAGATGGGATTTGGCCTTCCGTCCATCGGCGGCAAGGACAGCATGTCCGGTACCTTCAATGAGGAGGACGGAAAGGAAGTCAACGTTCCGCCCACACTGGTTTCCTTTGCTGTGGATGTGGCCAGCGAAAAGACAGCCATTTCTCCGGAATTTAAGAAGGCCGGAAATAAGATCGTTGTATTTAAGATCGAAAAAGACGCTTATGATCTTCCTGTATACAGCCAGATCACCGAGGGATATGGAAAGCTCTTTGAGGATATCAAGGCTGGAAGGATCGTTTCCGCATATGCGGTGGAGCGCCATGGCATGGCAGAGGCTGTCAGCAAGATGGCCTTCGGAAACCATATGGGCGTAAAGATCGAGCACAATGTGGATCCCAGAGACTTCTTCGCACCGGGCTGGGGCGACATCGTCTGCGAGGTTCCGGACGGAAAGGTGGGCGAGCTTTCCATCAGCTATACGCTGATCGGTGAGGTCACCGACCGGGCGGCCTTTGAATACGGCAGCGTATCTATTCCCCTTACAGAGGCACTGGATACATGGAACGCTCCGCTGGAGAACGTATTCCCCACAGAGTCCGGCGTAAAGCAGGAGGAAGTGAAGCAGGAAGTATTTAAGGCAGATCAGATCGTGATCTGTAACCATAAGATCGGTACTCCCAATGTGTTTATCCCGGTATTCCCCGGAACCAACTGCGAGTACGACAGTACAAAGGTATTCGAGCGCGCCGGAGCCAATGTGAGCGCAAAGGTATTCCGCAACTTAAGCGCTGAGGATATCAGAGATTCCGTTGAGCTTTACAGAAAAGAGATCGAAAAGGCCCAGATCGTCATGTTCCCGGGCGGCTTCTCCGCAGGCGACGAGCCGGAGGGTTCTGCCAAGTTCTTCGCCACTGCCTTCCGCAACGAGGTGGTGAAGGAAGCGCTCATGAAGCTGTTAAACGAGAGGGACGGCCTGATTTTAGGCGTCTGCAACGGCTTCCAGGCCCTCATCAAGCTGGGGCTTGTACCGGGCGGCACCATTACGGAGCAGAATGCCGGCGCGCCGACACTGACCTACAACACCATCGGACGCCATATCTCCAAGATGGTGAACCTTAAGGTGGTCTCCAATAAGTCCCCGTGGCTGGCAGAAGCAGAGCTGGGCGGCGTTTATGTGAACCCGGTATCCCACGGCGAGGGCCGGTTCGTGGCCAGCGACGAGTGGCTTAAGAAGCTCTTTGCCAACGGCCAGGTGGCGACCCAGTATGTGGATGCAGACGGCAACCCCACCATGGACGAGTACTGGAACCCCAACGGCTCCTACATGGCCATCGAGGGTATCACAAGCCCCGACGGACGGGTATACGGAAAGATGGCCCATTCGGAGAGACGCGGCGACGCTGTGGCTAAGAACATCTACGGTGAGCAGGATATGAAGATCTTTGAAAGCGGCGTGAAGTATTTTAAATAAATAAGACGCAGAAAACATACGGCAGGCCCCGGTGGGAGAAGCAGGCGGACAAAGGACGAAGGCTTCCCCCGCCGGGGCTTTTCCGGGCGGCCGTACCCATAGAACTGGAGGTATGCGGGATGGAAGAGACCCTGGAGATCCGGTATGTCCGGCCAGAGGACAAGGCGTTCTGGTACAGCCTGGACAGGCATCTTCCGGAGGAGGAATTTGATAAAAAAACTGCCGGTCAGAGAGGCTATGTCTTACTGGCTGAAGGACAGCGGGCCGGGATCCTCAGATATAATCTTTTCTGGGACAATACGCCGTTCTGCACCCTGCTGTACATCGATCCCAGGTTCCAGAGAAAGGGCTTTGGACGGAGGCTGATGGAACACTGGGAAAATGACATGCGGGCGCGGGGCTTCGGCATGCTCCTGACTTCCACACAGGTGGACGAGGAGGCACAGCATTTTTACAGGAAGCTGGGATATAAGGACTGCGGCGGCCTTGTGGTAGATATCCCCGGGTATGAGCAGCCCATGGAGCTGTTCCTGGCAAAGGGGATCGGAAAACACAGTTCGTTTTGACATCTGCTCCAGGGGATGGTACTATGGAGGAAAGAGGAGGCCTGGATCCCTCTGGGGATCGGCAGACTTAAAAATAAAGAAATGCGGAGGAAAAGGATATGGGAAAACGTGTGCTGGTGGTGGTCGATATGCAGAAGGATTTTGTGGACGGAAGCCTGGGGAGTAAGGAAGCCGTTTCCATTGTCCCGGCAGTGGTAAAAAAGGCCAGGGACTTTGACGGGACCGTGCTCTTTACCAGAGATACCCATGGAGAGGATTATATGGAGACCCAGGAGGGGAAATACCTTCCGGTGGCCCACTGTATCAGGGGAACGGAAGGCTGGGAGCTGATCCCGGAGCTGGAGGAGATGAAGGACAGCCGCAAAGCCCAGTGCTTTGACAAGCCGGCCTTTGGCTCTGTGGCCCTGGCAGAGGCTTTAAAAGCCATGTATGAAGCGGGAGAGCTGGAGGCGGTGGAGCTTGTGGGACTCTGTACCGATATCTGCGTGGTATCCAACGCCCTTCTCATAAAGGCGTTCATGCCGGAGCTTCCGGTATCCGTGGACGCCTCCTGCTGCGCGGGAGTAACGCCGGAGAAGCACGCGGCGGCCCTGGAGACCATGAGAAGCTGCCAGATCCAGATCTTATAGGAAACGGCCCTCATGAAGATCGTAGTAAACGGCTATTCCGGCAGCGGAAAATCCACTCTGGCCGGAAGGCTGGGGGAACTCTATCAGATCCCGGTCCTCCACCTGGACACGGTCCACTGGCTGCCTGGCTGGGAGGAGAAGGCAGAGGAACAGGAGAGGTCTGAGGTCCGGGCCTTCATGGACAGGAATGCCTCCTGGGTCATTGACGGAAATTACAGGAAGCTGGAGTATGAACGGAGATTACAGGAAGCCGACCGGATCATTTTTATGGATTTCAACCGGTTTTCCTGCCTTTTTAGGGCATACCGGAGATATCTGGTCCATAAGGGAAGGGCCAGAAACTCCATGACGGAGGGCTGCGAGGAAAAGCTCGATCTGGAATTCATCCGCTGGATCCTCTGGGACAGCCGCACCAGAAAGCAGAAAAAGCTCTGGCAGGCCATGAAGGAGACCTGCGGGGAAAAAACCGTGGTCCTGAAAAACCAACGGCAGCTGGACGGGTTCCTGGAATTCCTAAGCGGACAGAAGGATCCCACAGAGTTCCCATAACGGCCATGGGCCGGAGCGATGTGCTCCGGCCCTCTTTGACAGACAAGGAGGATTGATATGGACACAGTCCCTGCAAAGACCATCCTTACCAGGAACAAGGATACCTCTTGGTTTGGCAGCGATTACAACATGAACCTGTACCGGGGCTGCTCCCATGGGTGCATTTACTGCGACAGCAGGAGCACATGCTACCATGTGGAGGACTTTGACCGGGTGCGCGTAAAGGAAAATGCCCTGGTGCTCCTCCGGGATGAGCTGAGGAGAAAGGTGCGGACCGGAGTGATCGGCAGCGGAGCCATGTGCGATTCCTACAATCCCTTCGAGAGGACAGAGCTGGTGACCCGCCATGCCCTGGAACTGATGGACGCCTTCGGCTTCGGGGCCTCCATGCTGACCAAAAGCCCCCTGATCCTCCGGGACACAGACCTTTACCAGGAGATCAGCACCCATTCCCCGGTCCTATGCATGATGACCATTACTACGGCCGATGACGGACTCAGCAAAAAGATCGAGCCGGGCGTCCCGGCTTCGTCGGAACGGTTTGCGGCGGTCCGCGCCATGGCAGACCAGGGACTGTACACAGGCGTTGTCATGACGCCGCTCCTCCCTTTTCTGGAAGACACAGAACAGAATATCCGGGAAATGGCAAAGCGCACCGCAGACACCGGGGCCAGATTCCTCTATGGGATCATGGGCGTTACCATCCGGGACGGCCAGAGAGAATATTTTTATGACGCTCTCACAAAGCGGTTCCCGGGGGAACGGCTGGCAGAACGGTATGCAGCCGCCTATGGGAACCGCTATTTTTGCGCCAGCCCCCGGGCCCGGAAACTCTGGGAGACGTTCACAGAGGAATGCCGGAGAGAGGGACTCCTCTGGGACATGAAGGATATCATCCACGACTACAAAAAGAAATACGCCTGCACCCAGCTGGAGTTCCAGGTTTAAAGAGGGACAGGGCGGCTCCCTCTTTTACACAGAGGAGCTGCAGAACACCACCATCTGCTCCGGCACAGTCTGGGCCGGAAAGCTCCTGGTGGTGGCCGAATAGGTGGCCAGGATCAGCCGGTTCCCGGGATTCCCCATAAAGATCTGCCCGTTGGGAAGCGTCACCGGAGTGGCCCAGGACGGCTTCAGCAAAAGCGTCCCCTCAGAATTCAGCAGCCTCCCATCAAAAACGTCCAGGACCGCCGTCACTCCCTGGGGAGTATAGGCAGCTGCCACCGCCCTGTATCTGGGCGGAAACACAAGCGGCATGGGGGCTCCCAGGGAATAAAAGAACGTGGTCCGGTCCCCCACCTGGAACGGATGCAGATTCAGCACATAAGCTCCCGGCGGCAGCAGAATATGGACCAGTCCCTGATCCTCACTCTGCACCGTCAGAAGCAGCGTGCAGTCAGACCCTCCAAAGGCCCCGTCCCCCTGATATTCAATGGCCGTAATGATCCCGGCCGTCGGCGTATACGACATACAAAAAACCTCCAGATAACCCATTACCATATCATATCCCCATCGCCTGCGATCCGTTCCTTTTTTTAATCACATCCCACTTAATACTTCCCCCTCCCGCACATTTCCCCCCACATTTTTCCCGCCCCTCCGCGTCTCCTGTTCCGTCCCCCATCCCGCATCCAGACCCGTTCTGCCCACCGGTACTTAGGCCGCGGCTTTTGCGGCCTTACGTACCGCTGTGCGCAGACCGGAGCGGGAGCGGGTCTGGCTGCGGGATGGGGGACTCACCTGGATGTGGGATGGGGGACTTGGGTATTTCAATTTCCAGAAAATAATGTTATAATCCTCTGGGGTACAGGAAGAACGGAGAGAGGATGATACCATGAATTTCTATGTGCCGGAAGGCTATGTTCCAAAGATCGACCTCAGGGAGACCCAGATCGCCATTAAGATCATCAAGGATTTCTTCCAGAGAGAACTGACCAGACAGCTCCATCTCACCCGCGTATCGGCGCCCTTGTTTGTGACGCCGGAATCAGGACTCAATGACAATCTGAACGGCGTAGAGCGCCCAGTGGCTTTTGACTTGAAAGAAGGAAACCGCTCTGCGGAGATCGTCCATTCCCTGGCCAAATGGAAGCGGTACGCCTTAAAGCAGTACGGCTTTCTTCCAGGAGAAGGCCTGTATACCGACATGAACGCCATCCGCCGGGACGAGGATACGGACAACATCCATTCCATTTATGTGGACCAGTGGGATTGGGAGAAGGTGATCCGGAAGGAGGAACGGACCCGGAAGACCCTGGAGGATGCGGTGAGGGCTGTTTATAAGACCTTAAAGATCACCGAAGATTACATGGCCTATGAGTATGAATACATTGGCCATGTTCTGCCGGACCAGATCGTGTTTGTCACAGCCCAGGAGCTGGAGGACCGTTATCCGGCCCTGACGCCCAGGGAACGGGAATATAAAGCTGCCAGAGAATATGGAGCCATATTCATCGAGCAGATCGGGAAAAAGCTGGCGTCCGGAAAACCCCATGACGGCCGGGCCCCGGACTATGATGACTGGGAGCTCAACGGCGATATCATCGTATATTATCCGGTCCTCGATATTGCTCTGGAGCTGAGCTCCATGGGGATCCGCGTGGATGAGGACTCCCTCAGGCGTCAGCTGGCAGAGGCTGGCTGTGAGGAGAGGGCAGAGCTGGCATTTCAGAAGGCTCTGTTAAACGGAGAACTGCCGTACACCATCGGCGGCGGCATCGGTCAGTCCAGGATCTGTATGTTCTTCTTAAGAAAGGCCCACATCGGTGAGATCCAGGCATCCATCTGGCCTGCGGATGTAATGGAAGCGGCCCAGAAAGCCGGGATCCCGCTTTTATAAAGAAAGAAATCAATATGGAGGGGAAGCAGAAAAAATGGCAAATGAACGTCTGAAACAGCTTCGCGCCCTTATGGCGCAGCACGGGATGGATGCATACTATATCCCGTCATCGGATTTCCACGACTCAGAATACGTGGATCCATATTTTAAATGCAGAGAGTTTATCTCCGGCTTCACCGGTTCCGCCGGGACCATGGTGGTGACGAAGGACTTTTCCGGTCTCTGGACCGACGGCCGCTACTTTGTCCAGGCGAAAAAGCAGCTGGAGGGACAGGACACAGAGCTGATGAAGATGGGGGAGGAGAACGTTCCCACCATCGATGAATTTTTAATGGAGCATCTGCCTGAGGGCGGTGTCCTGGGTATGGACGGCCGGGTGGTAAATACCGGCATCGGCCGCAGCTTTGAAAAGCTCTTAAAGGTTAAAAAGGGTACAGCCTCCATTGAGCATGATCTGGCAGGAGAACTCTGGACCGAAAGACCGGAGCTTCCGGCTCCCCAGGTTTGGGTGCTGGAGGAGAAATACGCCGGAGAATCCGCTGCCTCCAAGATCGCGCGGATCCGCCAGGTCATGAAGGAGCACCACGCCACCGTCCATATCCTTTCCGGTCTGGACGATATCGCATGGCTTCTGAACATCCGGAAAAATACCGGAGCATCCATCAACCTTCTGCCTCTGGCCCATGTGCTCATGACCATGGATACCCTGACTCTGTTCATTGACAGCAGCCGCTTTGACGACTGTGTAAACGCATATCTGAAGGAAAACGGCGTGACCCTGGCTCCCTATGGAGACATTTACGGGGCAGTGAAGGAGCTGCGGAACGAGACGATCTTACTGGAGCCGGACAAGGTGAACTACGCCATGTATAAGAGCATCCATGAGAGCTGTCTCCTGGAGGAGGCCATGAACCCGGCTTCCTGGATGAAGGCCATGAAGAATCCGGTGGAGATGGAGAATCTGAGAAAGGCTCATATCAAGGACGGTGTGGCTCTCACGAAATTTATTTACTGGATGAAGACAAAGGCTCCCAAGGGAAGCCTTATGGAAACGGAGGCTGCGGAGCATCTGGAGAGCTTAAGAAAGGAGCAGGAGGGATATATCTGCCCCAGCTTTGACACCATCTCCGCTTACGGAGCCAACGCGGCCATGTGCCACTACCACGCCACCAAGGAGGAGGAATCTGTCATCGGAAAGGACGGCTTCTACCTGGTGGATTCCGGCGGACAATATTATGAGGGTACCACAGACGTGACCAGGACCATCGTCATGGGAGAACTGACCCATGAGGAAAAGCTCCACTTTACCCTGGTGCTCATGGGAATGCTCCGTCTTACAGACGCCAAGTTCCTCCATGGCTGTCGCGGGATCAATGTGGATTATCTGGCGAGAGGTCCCTTATGGAAGCTGGGCCTGGACTTCAACCACGGAACCGGTCATGGCGTCGGTTACCTTTCCAATGTCCATGAGCGGCCCAATGGCATCCGCTGGAAGATCGTTCCGGAACGCCAGGACAGCTGTATCCTGGAGGAGGGCATGCTGACCTCCAATGAGCCTGGAATTTATATCGAGGGGAGCCACGGCATCCGTACAGAGAACCTGCTGTTATGCCGGAAGGCAGAAAAGAACGGCTACGGCCAGTTCATGCGGTTCGAGACCATGACCTATGCTCCCATTGACACGGAGGCCATTGATATTTCTGTCATGGAGCCTTCGGATGTGCGCCTTTTAAACCAGTACCATAAGGATGTTTATGAAAAGCTGTCCCCCTATCTGACAAAGGAAGAAGCAGAATGGTTAAAGGACGTCACAAAACCCATAGGAGGAGATGCCCAGTGGCATATTTAGAAAAAAAGATCCTGGTAACGATCCCGGTGACGGAGGCCCACAAAACGTATCTGGAAAAGCGGGCGTCCTCAGGGAAGTATAATTGTCAGTTCCGGTATATTCCGAAAGAACATGTGACGAAGGAGGATCTGGAGGATACCCAGGTTCTCATCGGCAACCTGCCTCCCGCCCTGGTGCGGGAGGCGAAGCGCCTGGAATGGCTCCAGTTAAACAGCGCTGGAGCCGATCCCTATACGCCGGAGGGAGTGCTTCCTGCCGGAGCAGTCCTTACGAACGCCACCGGAGCCTATGGCCTGGCGGTATCCGAGCATATGCTGGCCCTGACCTTTGATCTGATCCGCCGCCTGGGGCAGTATCATAAAAACCAGGCGGACCGTCAGTGGAGATCCATGGGGAGCATCATTTCGGTGGAGGGCTCCACGATCCTGATCCTGGGACTGGGAGATATCGGAGGAGACTATGCCCGGAAGGTGAAGGCTCTGGGCGCGTACACCATCGGCGTCAGACGGACCTGCAGGGAGAAGCCGGAATACCTGGATGAACAGTATACCATGGACGACCTGGACCGCCTTCTTCCCAGGGCCGACGTGGTGGCCATGGTGGTGCCTGGAGGTCCTGCCACCTGCCATCTGATGGATGAGAGACGGCTCCGCCTGATGAAAAAGGGCGCGTATCTCATCAATGTGGGACGGGGAAATGCCATCGATCCCGCAGCATTAAAGGTAGTTTTAAAGGACGGCCATCTGGGCGGCTGCGGACTGGATGTGACCGAGCCGGAGCCCCTGCCGCCGGAGGACGAGCTTTGGGCTATGGACAATGTGGTGATCACGCCCCATGTGGCGGGAAATTTCTTCCTGGCGGAGACCTTTGAACGGATCGTTAGGATCGCCGGAGAGAACTTAAAGGCATGGGCGTCGGGAGAAGAGTTAAAGAACGTGGTGGACTTTTCCACCGGATACAGAAAATAAGAAAACGCTGCCGGAAACGGATGGATCTGCCAGTTTCCGGCGGCGTTTTGTCGTTGGTGGGAATTTAGAAATCAAAGGTCCCGGTATACTTTTTCCGGCTGGCGGTTTCCGGCGCATAGGCGATGGGATAGATCACCATGGCCATCAGCATGGAACCGAACACATCCAGGATAGAGTGCTGCTTTAAGCATACGGTGGCAATACAGATGGACACCATCAGGATCCCGGAGGCCCATACCAGAGGCTTGTTCTTTGAAAGAGTCTGGCTGCGGCAGATGGAAATATGGACCCCGATGGAGTTGTATGCATGGATGCTGGGGAACACATTGATACATGGATCGATGCTCCACAGCTTCGCCACCAGGAAGCAGAAGATATTTTTATCCGGGTCGATGGCAGGGCGGAAATCCGTTCCATTGGGGTACAGGGTACACACCAGAAGGCTGATGGTCATGCCTGTAAATAAAAAGGTACACAGCCGGTAATAATCGTCCTTGCTGGTAAAGAAAAAATAGGCAATGGCAGCAGCCACATACAAAAACCACAGCAGATAGGGGACGATAAAATACTCGTTGAACGGGATCAGATCGTCCAGGGCTGTATGCATCACGTGGTAAGGTTTTCCCACATTCTGCTGGAGCGCTGCAAACCATGGCAGATAGATCAGGCCGTAGGACAGGATCCAGACATGGCCGTATTTTTTCATGAGTTTTTTCATATTTTCAATGACCTCCTTTCGTTCTGGTCATTTCCTGTTATAACTTTAGCAAAGTATATCACAGGGAAAAACGGGTTTCAAGGCAGTTCACAAAAATTTAAGAAAGAGTAACATTTTGGTAATATGTTGGTACAAAAACGAAAAAATTTCGCCAGTATTTTGACAGAATGATGGATTTGTGGTATGTTATAAGAAACCAGTCAGAAAGGAGAAATGGATTATGCCTTATGTGGAAGAAGCTGGATTACAATATCATTTAAATATAAGACCCGGCGATGTGGGACGCTATGTGATCCTTCCGGGAGACCCCAAGCGCTGTAAAAAGATCGCGGAACATTTTGAGCGTGCAAAGCTGGTGGCCGACAGCCGGGAATACGTGACGTATACGGGATACCTGGATGGTGAAAAGGTCAGCGTCACCTCCACCGGCATCGGCGGTCCCTCGGCGGCCATTGCCCTGGAGGAACTGGTGAAATGCGGAGCCGATACCTTTATCCGGGTGGGAACCTGCGGCGGCATGGACCTGGACGTAAAAGGCGGCGACGTGGTGGTTGCCACCGGGTCCATCCGGGCAGAGGGGACCAGCAGAGAGTATGCGCCCATTGAGTTTCCGGCAGTGGCGGATCTCAGGGTGGTCAACGCCCTGATGAAGGCGGGAGAGAACCTGGGCTATGCCTGCCATGCCGGAGTGGTCCAGAGCAAGGATTCCTTTTATGGCCAGCACAATCCGGAGCTGATGCCTGTGGCGGGAGAGCTTTTAAGCAAGTGGGATGCCTGGCTGAAGCTGGGGTGCAAGGCGTCAGAGATGGAGTCGGCGGCCCTTTTTATCGTGGCCAGTTATCTGAGAGTCCGCTGCGGCGCCTGCTTTCTGGCAGTCGCCAACCAGGAACGGGAAAAGGCGGGACTTCCCAATCCCGTGGTCCACGATACGGAGGCGGCCATTAAGGTGGGCGTGGAGGCCATCCGCGTCCTTATAAAAGAGGAACGGGAAAAGAATCAGACCGTATAACGGGAAAGGATTCCGGGAAAGGCGGTGCGGTTTATGGAAAATAAGGAACTGGTGGCGAAGGCTTTGGAGGCCAGGAGCGCGGCTTATACCCCCTATTCGGGATTCCGGGTGGGAGCCGCCCTTTTATGTGCGGATGGGACAGTCTATGGGGGCTGCAACATTGAAAACGCGGCCTTTGGCCCCAGCTGCTGCGCGGAGCGGACCGCGTTTTTTAAAGCCGTCAGTGAAGGAAAACGGGGATTTTCTGCCATTGCCATCGTGGGAGGACCGGCCGGGAAGGAGCCGGAGGATTTCTGCCCGCCCTGCGGCGTCTGCCGCCAGGTGATGATGGAATTCTGTGATCCGGAGCGCTTCCGGATCGTTCTGGGGAAGGGGGATCTTTCCTTCCGGGAGTATACCCTGAAGGAGCTTCTGCCCCTGGGCTTTGCTGGAGACGGCGTAGAAAGAAAGGAATAGAAAAATATGACGTACAGGGAAATCTTATCCAGAGTGGATCATACGCTTTTAAAGCAGGGGGCCACCTGGGAGCAGATAAAGGCTGTCTGCGATGACGGCCTCCGGTTTGGGACTGCGTCGGTGTGTATCCCTCCGTCCTTTGTGAAGCAGGCCGCAGAGTATTTAAAGGGACGGCTTCCCGTATGTACGGTCATCGGCTTCCCCAACGGCTATAACACCACAGCAGTCAAGGTATATGAGACCGCAGAGGCTGTGGAAAACGGAGCGGATGAGATCGACATGGTGGTGAACCTGGGCTGGGTGAAGGAGGGCCGGTATGACCGGGTCCTGGAGGAGATCAACGCGGTCAAAAAAGCCTGTGCCGGCCGCCTTTTAAAGGTGATCATTGAGACGTGTCTTTTAACAGAAGAAGAAAAGACGGAGCTTTGCAGGACTGTCACCAGGTCCGATGCAGAATTTATAAAGACCTCCACGGGCTTTTCCGCCGGCGGTGCCACCTTTGCGGATGTGGAGCTGATGAAGGCACAGATGGGGGAGGGAAAGCAGATCAAGGCCGCAGGAGGCATCAGCGGCTTCCATGACGCTGAAACATTTATCCGTCTGGGAGCGGACCGCCTGGGGACCAGCAGACTGGCAGAGCAGGCAAAAAAGAAAGAGGTAGAACTGGATGAAGAAGTATAAAAGAATATTTACCATTGTCATCGATTCCCTGGGGATCGGTGCCATGGAGGACTCCGAACAATTTGGAGATAAAGGGGTCAATACCCTGGGCCATATTGCAGAGCGGATGGAGGATTTTCAGATCCCCAATTTAAGGAGGCTGGGGATCGCAAACCTTTGCAGCCTTTCCGGGCTGGCCCCGGAGGAAAAACCCCTGGGCTACCGTATGGTCATGCGGGAGATGAGCAACGGAAAGGACACCATGACCGGCCACTGGGAAATGATGGGCATCCATACCACCAAGCCCTTTCAGACCTTTACGGATACGGGATTCCCGCCGGAGCTCATAAAAGAGCTGGAGGAACGGACCGGCAGGACGGTCATTGGAAATAAGAGCGCCAGCGGTACGGAGATCCTGGATGAGCTGGCTGAGGAGGAGATCGCCACCGGCCACATGATCGTATATACATCGGCGGACTCTGTGCTGCAGATCTGCGGCAACGAGGAGACCTTCGGCCTGGAGGAGCTTTACCGGTGCTGCGAGATCGCCAGGGAGATCACCATGAAGGAAGAATGGCGCGTGGGCCGGGTCATTGCGCGGCCCTATGTGGGAAGGAAAAAGGGAGAGTTCGTGCGGACCAGCAACCGCCACGATTATGCTTTAAAGCCCACAGGGACCACTGCCTTAAATATCCTGAAGGATCACGGCTATGATGTGATCTCCGTAGGAAAGATCCGGGATATCTTTGACGGAGAGGGGATCACAGAAAGCCATAAATCCAAGTCCTCGGTCCACGGCATGGAGCAGACCATTGAGCTCTGTAAAAAAGATTTTTCCGGCCTGTGCTTTGTGAATCTGGTAGATTTTGACGCCCTCTGGGGCCATCGGAGAGATCCGATTGGCTATGGAAAGGAGCTGGAGCGGTTCGACGAGAAGCTGGGAGAGCTTCTGCCTCTCCTTGGGGAGGACGACCTTCTTATGATCACCGCCGACCATGGAAATGATCCCACCTATACAGGGACCGACCACACCAGGGAAAAGGTGCCGTTCCTTGCCTATTCGCCGTCCATGAAGGGCCAGGGGGAGCTGCCGGAGGCGGAGACCTTTGCAGTCATCGGAGGAACCATTCTGGATAATTTCGGACTGAAAAAGGAAGAAAATATGATCGGGGCTTCCGTTCTGGAAAAACTGGTCTAGGATTTTTTCCGGGCTGCTTCCGGCGGGGGCGGCCCGGGCAGAAATGAAAAAATGATGGGGAGAGGGTACAAAAGCATGAATAATGACCTGACGAAAGGCTCGATCACAGGGGGACTGATCCGGTTTGCGATCCCCCTGTTTCTTGGGCAGCTGCTCCAGCAGTTTTATAATATGGCGGATGCCTGGGTCGTTGGAAATATTGCCAGCAACGACGCCTTTGCGGCCGTCAGCTCCGGAGGCCATCTGACGTTTCTGATCATCGGTCTCTTTAATGGCATCGCTGTGGGAGGCGGCGTAGTGATCTCCCGGTATTTTGGCGCGAAAAACAGAGAGGGAGTCCAGAAGGCTATCCATGCCAACTTTCTGTTCGGGATCTGGTCCTCGGTCATCGCCACGGCGGCAGGACTTATTTTTATTCCCTCTGTCCTGCGGATGATGAATACGCCGGACAGCGTGATGCCCCATTCCCTGGTATATTTCAGGATCTATTTTGCCGGCGTGTTCACGGTGATCCTGTATAATGTCTGTATGTCGGTGATGCGGGCCCTGGGAGACAGCCTCCATCCCCTTTATTATCTGATCGTGTCCTCCCTGGTGAACGTGGCCCTGGACCTGCTTTTTGTGGCCGGCTTCCAGTGGGGCGTGGGCGGCGCGGCCTTTGCCACGGTCATTGCCCAGGGCTTAAGCGTGGTCCTGTGCCTGATCCGCATGAGCCGGGAAAAGGACGAATCCCTGCGGCTGGATATGAAAAAGCTGAAGCTCAATAAAGAAATGATGGCTCAGGTGATCCGCCAGGGACTTCCCACGGGCATCCAGAACTCGGTGGTCAGCGTGGGAAATCTGGTGATCCAGACCAACATCAACGCCTTCGGAGCCTTTGCCATGTCGGGGGTGGGAGCCCATTCCAAGATCGAGGGGATCGTGTTCCTTCCTATTATGAGTATGTCCATGGCCCTGCCCACCTTCGTGAGCCAGAACATAGGCGCAGGGGAGTATGAGCGGGCGAAAAAGGGCGCTGCCGTGGGTACCATTTCCAGCATGATCCTGGCCGAGCTGGTGGGGATCCTCTATTTTATGTGGGCTCCCTATGCGATGAGGATCTTTGTAAACGCTCCGGAGGCCATTGAATTCGGCGTCATCCACTGCCGTACTACGGCGCTGTTTTTCTTCCTCCTGGCCTTTTCCCACTGTGCGGCGGGAGTTATGAGGGGCTGTGGGAAATCCTTTATGCCCATGGCGGCCATGCTGGCCTTCTGGTGCGGTGTCCGGATCCTTTACGTTTCCATCGCCATCCAGATCGTTCCTGTGTTCCAGACCATTTCCTGGGCGTATCCGCTGACCTGGTTCTTAAGCTCCGTAGCCTTTTTCGTGTCCCTGGTGCGCATGGACTGGAAAAAGCTGTGATGGAAGAGCGGAAGAAAAAACCATACCATCCGTGTACGGGGGAGCATGACTTCTGTACACGGGGGCTTCCGCCTCCTGCGGGAGAGGGAGTAAGCGGGCCTGGGAAACCGGCCTGCGGGCAGCTGAAAAGCAGAAAAATAAAAATGAAGAAAAAAATTAAAAAAAGTGTTGACATTTTTCCTTTTATCAGTTATACTGTCAAAGTCGCAAGTGAGTAACAGCTCACAGGACGAAATGGGGTCTTAGCTCAGCTGGGAGAGCATCTGCCTTACAAGCAGAGGGTCATAGGTTCGAGCCCTATAGGCCCCATTCCATAAGAGAAATCTTATGAACAATTTCATATGGCGGAATAGCTCAGTTGGCTAGAGCATACGGTTCATACCCGTAGTGTCGA
>NZ_JAXXBR010000087.1:0-8649 GCF_037242085.1 Alitiscatomonas sp.
CCCTTCTTAATGAGCAGGCCCTCGCCAATGCCTCCGGCAATTCCGATATCTGCCTCCCTGGCCTCTCCCGGTCCGTTGACCACACAGCCCATGACGGCTACCTTCACATCCAGGTCGATATCCGCCACCATTTCCTCCACCCGGGTGGCCAGGCCGATGAGGTCGATCCTGGTGCGCCCGCAGGTGGGGCAGGAGACCACCTCGATGCCGCCCGTCCTCAGCTTCAGCGCCTTGAGGATCAGCTTGGCGCTCTTTATCTCCTCCACGGGATCCCCGGTCAGGGAAACGCGGATGGTGTCCCCAATGCCCTCATAGAGGATGATCCCCAGGCCCACAGAGGATTTAATATTTCCAGAAAGCAGGGTCCCCGACTCGGTGATCCCCACATGGAGGGGATACCGGCAGTCCCTGGCCAGAAGCTCGTGGGCTTTGACGCACATCATCACATCTGAGGACTTGATGCTCACCACCAGATTATCGTAGCCCAGCTCCTCGATGACCTGGACCTCCCTTTTTGCGCTCTCCACCAGGGCCTCCGCCGTGACTCCCCCGTACCGTTCCACCAGCTCCTTCTCCAGGGAGCCGCTGTTGACTCCCACCCGGATGGGGATGTTATACTCCTTCGCCTTATCCACCACGGCCTTGACCCGCTCCCTGGCGCCGATGTTCCCCGGATTGATCCGGATCTTATCAGCACCGCTTTCCATAGCGGCAATGGCCAGCCGGTAATCAAAATGGATATCCGCCACCAGAGGGATATGGATCTCCCGTTTGATCCGGCGGATGGCGTCAGCCGCCTCCATGGTGGGCACCGCCACCCGGATGATGTCACAGCCGGCGGCCTCCAGCTTAAGGATCTGGTCCACCGTGGCCTCCACATCCTCTGTTTTCGTATTGCACATGGACTGGATCAGCACCGGATTCCCTCCGCCGATCACCTTATCTCCGATCCGGATCACCTTCGTATTTTCCCTGTACATAAAACCCTCCAAACTTTCCAAGGACCGCCTTCCAGACCGACGGCCTTACATAAGGAATCTCACATCGTTAAACAGCACAAACACCATAAAGGCCATGAGAAGCGCCATTCCGGCCATGTTCACCGCGCCCTCGATCCTCTGGTCCACCGGCTTTTTCGCCGCCAACTCGTAGGCGAGGAACACCAGACGGCCTCCGTCCAGGGCCGGGAACGGCAGCAGGTTCATGACGCCCAGATTGGCGGAAAACATCACCATCAGATTCAGGATGTTCATAAACACCGTTACCAGGCCATAAGGCCGCACCTGGTCCACCGTATCGTCGATGATGGAGACGATACGCACCGGACCTGCAATGTCGTCGGCGCTTATCCGGCCCTTTACCAGCTCCTTTAAGCTGTCCACCACAGTAAGCACTGCGTACCGTACTTCTGCGGCTCCGTATTTTATGATCTTCGGGATGTTAAAGCCCAGGGACTCGTAGCCGGAAAACTGGATCCCGGTCAGATACCGGCCGTTCTGGAGCGTAAAAAGATCCGCATCCAGGAACGCCTCATGGCTCTCCCATTTTCCAGTCTCTCCGTCCATCCGGTCATACTGCACCGTAATGTCCCGGTTCCCGTTTACCAGCATCTTAAGGACCACATCCCTGGCGATCATCACCCGGCGGCCGCCGATCTTTGTGATCACATCTCCGGCCTTAAGCCCTGCCGCATCCGCCGCCTGGCCCGGCGTCACCTCCTGGATCCTTGCCGGATCATAACCGGACCAGGATACGATGACCATGGCGAATACAAAGGCCAGGATAAAATTAAAGACCGGGCCTGCGGCCACCACGGACATCCGGGCTGCCGGGGATCTTGAGAAAAACGAGACTCCGCTTCCGTCCTCCGGGTCATTCTCTCCCTCTTCGTCGCCAAATTCCCCCAGCATGGCGCAGGAGCCGCCAAAGGGGAACAGCTTCCAGGAATATCTGGTCCCGCTTTTTTTACTCACATGGGAAAGGAGCCGGGGACCAAATCCCAGGGAAAACTCCACCACAGTGATCCCATTGAGCCTGGCCAGAAGAAAATGGCCGAACTCATGGAATAAAACTATCACACTTAAGACAACCAGTGCCAGTATCACGCTGTCCCTCCATTATATCTGAAATTTATTCTTTTCCTGCCGTCTGCGCAGGAACTCATACGTTTCCTGCTCCGCCTCCAGGACCTGATCCAGAGACGGATGGCTGATCCTTGTATGATGGGCCATGGACTCGGCGATCATATCCGTGATCTCCAGGTATCCGGCCCTGCGGTCCAGGAATTCCGCCACGGCAAACTCATTGGCCGCGTTGAATACCACCGGCAGGGAGCCTCCGGCCTTTCCTGCCTCATAGGCCAGGGCCAGGCCGCGGAAATTCTCCGGATCCGGCTTCTCAAAGGCGATCTCCGTAAGCTTCCAGAAATCCAGCCGGTCCCCGGCCAGGGGCCGCCGCTCCGGATAATACAGGGCGTACTGGATCGGAAGCTTCATATCCGGCGTTCCCAACTGGGCCATGACGGCCCCGTCCTCAAACTGTACCATGGAGTGGATGATGCTTTTAGGCTGCACCACCACCTGGATCCGGTCCAGGTCCACGTCAAAGAGCCACCTGGCCTCCATCACCTCCAGGCCCTTGTTGACCATGGTGGAGCTGTCGATGGTGATCTTTCTTCCCATGGACCAGTTGGGATGCTTTAAGGCATCCTCCACCTGCACGTGCTCCATCTGCTTCCTGGTCCAGCCCCGGAAGGGGCCTCCGGAGGCCGTCAGAAGGATCTTATCTATCTTATTTCTATGCTCTCCGTTTAAGCACTGGAAAATGGCGCTGTGCTCGCTGTCCACCGGAAGAAGGCGCACCTGGTGCTCCCTGGCCAGGGGGACGATGAGATGGCCTGCCGTCACCAGCGTTTCTTTATTGGCCAGGGCAATGTCCTTTCCCGACTTGATGGCAGCCATGGTGGGACGGATTCCGATCATCCCTACCACCGCCGTCACCAGGATCTCATATCCGTCCATGGCCGCGATCTCCATGAGGCCGTCCATGCCGGATACGATCCTTGTATCCGTATCCCTGACCCGCAGGGCCAGGTCCTCTGCCCTTTCTTCGTCCCAGACGCCGCAGACAGCCGGATTAAATTCCCGGATCTGCTCCTCCAGGAGCCTGATATTGCTTCCCGCCGCAATGGCTTTTACTGAAATATCCCCGTTGGCCCGCACCACATCCAGGGTCTGGGTGCCGATGGAGCCGGTGGAGCCGAGGATCCCTATGGTCTTCATTCCGCTTTCCCTCTTTCTCTTATCGTAAGCCCAGGAACATCACTGCAAAGTAAATGGCCGGGGCCGTAAAGATCATACTGTCGAACCGGTCTAAGATCCCGCCGTGGCCGGGGATCAGATGACCGTAGTCCTTGACGCCGTGGTTCCGTTTGATGGCAGAGGCCGCCAGATCCCCGATCTGGGAGATCACAGCCGCAATGGCACAGGCAGCGGCGCTGATGACGCCGGGCCGGGCCAGCTCCACCATATGGCCTTCAAAGTATACGCCGTATAAAAAGCCCAGGAGGGCCGCTCCCAGAACGCCTCCCACGGCTCCCTCCACTGTCTTTTTGGGGCTCAGCTTCGGCGCCATCTTATGCTTTCCAAGGAGCATTCCCGCACAGTAGGCACACGTATCACAGCCCCAGGAGCTTAAAACGATGAGCCACACCAGGTATTTTCCGTCGGGCATGGAGCGCACCTGATACAGGTAGGAAAACATCAGCCCCACATAAAAGATCCCGAAAAAGGCCACCGTGATCTGCTCGGTGGTAAATTTAGGGAACGTAAACACATAGATGGTCATTAAAAGCATCAGCGCTGCGATGGCAAGGAAGGTCACATGACGGTCCATGCCAGTCCATACGATGGCATAATACGCCAGAACGGCCCCGTAGCCCACCAGGCCCGGCAGCTCCTTTTCGATCTTCATGACCCGGTACAGCTCAAAAAGGCCGATCAGGGAAATTGCCAGGGACACCAGGAACAGAAGCGTCCCTCCCTTAACCAGCAGAAATGCCGCCAGGATCACCAAAACGATCCCGCTGATCAGTCTGGTCGTAAACATATTGTCACCCCTTACTTCTTCTCCGTCTGGGAAACGCCGCCGAACCGGCGGTCTCTCTTATTATACTGGCGGATGGCCTCCAGTAATTCCTCTTTGTTAAAATCCGGCCAGAGGCAGTCGGTCACATAGAGCTCCGAATAAGCAAGCTGCCAGAGCAGGTAATTGGAAAGACGCAGCTCCCCGCTGGTGCGGATCAGAAGATCCGGATCCGGGATCCCGGCAGTATCCAGATAGGAGGCAAACCGGCTTTCCGTCATCTCCTCCTCGGTGATCCTTCCGGCCTTCACATCCTCCATGATCTTTTTTACAGCCCGGGTGATCTCATCCCGGCTCCCGTAATTGACGGCGATCACAAAGGTAAGGCCTGTATTGTCCTTTGTCTCCCGTTCCAGGCTGTCGATCCCCTCTACGATATCCGGCGCAAACCGGCTCCTCTCTCCGATCATCCTTACCCGCACATTATTGGCCTTGGCGATCTTTAAAAGCCGTTTTGCATAATACCGGAACAGCTGCATCAGGGCTCCCACTTCCTCTGCCGGCCGCTTCCAGTTTTCTGTGGAAAATCCATAGACCGTCAGGTACCGGATCCCCAGTCTGGCTGCGTCTTCTACGATCTGCTCCACAGTTTCGCAGCCCTTTTTATGGCCCAGCTGCCTGGGAAGGCCCCGTTTTTTCGCCCAGCGGCCGTTTCCATCCAGGATCAGCGCCACGTGGGCAGGAATCTTGAGATTTTCTTCCATTCTTTCCTCCCGTCCGGCATCCTTGGCCGGATTTCAAAAGACAGGGGCCAGGTTTCCCTGCCCCCTGTGATCTTATCTTATACTGTAAGGATCTCTTTCGTTTTGTTCTCCACAGCCTTGTCGATCTTCTCGATGGCCTTGTCGGTGATCTTCTGGATCTTTTCCTCAGCATCCTTTAAATCGTCCTCAGAGATCTCATCGTTCTTTTCCATCTTCTTAAAGGTATCGTTGGCATCGCGGCGGATATTGCGGACTGCCACCTTGGCATTCTCGCCCTTCTTCTTTACATCCTTGGCCAGCTCCTTACGTCTGTCCTCGGTGAGCTCCGGGAAGATCAAGCGGATGCAGGAACCGTCGTTGTTGGGGTTGATGCCCAGATCCGAGGTCTGGATCGCTTTTTCAATGGCCTTTAACAGGCTCTTCTCCCAGGGCTGGATCAGGATCATCCGGGCCTCAGGCACGGAGATATTTCCCACCTGCTGGATCGGGGTCGGAGTTCCATAATAGTCTACTTTGATTTTATCCAGAACGTGCGGATTGGCGCGTCCGGCACGAATGGAGGCGTAATCATTCATCAGGCTGTCAATGGTCTTATCCATCTTTTCTTCGTAGATCTTTAACTGTTCTTTCATAATAACCTCCTGTTATGAAACGGTAACGATGGTACCGTTAATATTTCCCTGCATGGCATTGGCGATGCCGTTTTCCTCGTTTAAGGAGAATACGGCCATGGGCATTTTATGCTCCATGCACATGATGGACGCCGTCAGGTCCACCACTGCTAACTGCTTGTCGATCACTTCCTGGATGGAAACTGTATCGTACTTTTTCGCAGCCGGATTGATCCTGGGATCGCTGTCATAAACGCCGTCAATGGCCTTGGCCAGGAGAATGCAGTCCGCATCCATCTCAATGGCCCGCAGTGTGATGGTCGTATCCGTGGAGAAATAGGGATGTCCGATCCCTCCGGCGAAAAATACTACCATGCCTCTTTCAAAGTATTTATTGGCCCGGTCCTTGGAAAACAGCTTCGTCATAGAGCCGCACTCAAAGGGGGTTAAGATCTGGGTCTTCATGCCGGTGTTCCGGAAGATCTCAGATACGTAAATACAGTTCATGACAGTGGCTAACATTCCGATCTGGTCCGCCTTGGTACGGTCGATGGCGTCGCTGGTACGGCCTCTCCAGAAGTTTCCTCCGCCGATGACGATGCCCACCTGGACGCCGGCATCCACCGAAAGCTTCACCTGTCTTGCAACCTCTTTTACCGTATCCTCGTCAAAACCTGTTTTTTTTGGACCAGCCAGCGCTTCGCCGCTGAGCTTTAAAAAAACGCGTTTCATTTTCATTCTCTGCGCTCTCCTATGTATTTTGTTGTAACCGTCCAGCCATCAGGGATCCGGCGCTTCCGGTCCGCCGCAGGCGGCAGGAAGGGGCATGGCTGAACCGTTCTTTTTTGCTTGTAGGAAATTATATCATACTTTCTGTGAATTGCCAACATGGATTTAAAAGGTTCTCCAGGTTCCCGCTTTCAGCCGTCTTTTCATATCAGCACTTGCATTCCTTTTTCCATGAGATATAATAGAAGAATAAGGAACAGTTCCCGTCAATTTCATATAAAAGCGAGGTAATCACAATGAGAAAAAAGCTTGATCTGACCGAAGGTATTTTCCCCATGCCGGTTTTAATGGTGGCCACCTACAATGAGGACGGAAGCGTAAACGTCATGAACGCCGCCTGGGGCACCATGCAGGAACGGGGCAATGTGGCCCTTAACCTTTCCGAAGCCCATAAGACCGTAAAAAACATCAAGGCAAGAGGCGCCTTCACCGTAAGCATCGCTGACGCCGCCCATGTGACGGAGGCCGATTATTTCGGAGTGGAATCCGGCAATAAGACACCTGATAAATTTGCCAACAGCGGCCTCACTGCCAGCCGGTCCGAATTCGTGGACGCTCCAGTGATCAACGAATTCCCTCTCTGCCTGGAATGTACCTTCATTGAATACCAGGATGGGGCATACGGCTGCGGCGTCATCGGAAAGGTCGTGAACGTGACCGCAGACGAAAGCGTCATGGACGGGGACCGGGTCGATATGGACCGGGTAAACGCCATCGCCTTTGATCCCTATACCCACGGCTATTATAAGGTATCCGGAAGAGTCGGAGAGGCTTTTAAAGACGGACTGAAGCTCAAAAAATAGATCTTCAGCGCCTTTTTAGTTTTTTCCGAAAAAATCCCCCGGGGCCGCGCTCCGGGGGATCCACTTTTAATAATTCTCTGCCTTTACTTCAAAGAAGCTCTGGGGATGGGCGCAGACCGGACAGACTGCCGGGGCCTTTTTCCCGATCACGATATGGCCGCAGTTCCTGCACACCCACATCACCTCTTCACTCTTTTCAAAGACCTTTTTCATCTCCACGTTCTCAAGAAGCTTTAAATACCGCTCCTCATGGGTCTTTTCGATCTCCGCCACCATACGGAACTTATGGGCCAGAGCTGTAAAGCCTTCGGCCTCCGCCTCCTGGGCAAAGGTCTTGTACATATCGGTCCACTCATAGTTCTCTCCGGCTGCAGCGGCTTTTAAGTTCTCTGCTGTATTTCCCAGGAGGGATAATTCCTTGAACCACATTTTGGCGTGCTCTTTTTCATTATCTGCCGTTTCCTGGAAGATCGCGGCGATCTGCTCATAGCCTTCTTTTTTTGCGACGCTGGCAAAATACGTATACTTGTTCCTGGCCTGGGATTCGCCGGCAAATGCAGCGATCAGATTCTGCTCTGTCTTACTTCCTTTTAATTCCATTGCAATTCCCTCCATAAGAATGTTTTTACTGACATTTTTATTTTATGGATTATTATGTCAAAAGTCAATGGATCCTATTCGAAATTCACACATCTTTCACATTCCATATTCTGGGTCCGCTGCCAGGCCAGCAGACGACAGCTATTACATCAGCGCCAGGAGTTTCCGGATATCCTCTTCCTTTGTGGCCCAGCTGGTGGCAAACCGCACCACCGTATGGTCCGCATCCTTTTTCTCCCAGATACTGAAGCTCACTTCCTTCCTTAACTCCTCCAGCTTTTTGTTCTCCAGGATCACAAACTGCTGGTTCGTGGGAGAGTCGATGTGGAAGCCATAGCCCTTTTCCCTCAGCCCCTGCTTTAAAATCTCAGCCATCCGGATGGCATGGCGGCTTACCTCCATATAGAGGCCATCGGTGAACAGTGTATCAAACTGGATCCCCAGAAGGCGTCTCTTGGCTAAAAGTGCTCCATGCTGCTTGATGATGGTGAAAAAATGCTTCGGAACCCGCTCCTTTTTCGGGAACACAACGGCCTCTCCGCAGAGAGCCCCCACCTTTGTTCCTCCGATATAAAAGGCGTCGCAGTACTCGGCGATCACCGGCAGGGTCACGTCTGTACCATGGGCCGCAAGACCGTATCCCAGCCTTGCTCCGTCCATATACAGGGGGATCCCATACGCTTTGCAGACCTGATGGAGGCCTTTCAGCTCGTCTTTTGTATACAGTGTACCGTATTCCGTGGGATGGGAGATGTAGACCATGCCCGGGAATACCATGTGCTCATACGTCTCGTCTCCCCAGAACGTCTTTAAAAGGGCTTCCAGCTCCCCCGCGTCCAGCTTTCCTTCGTGATGGGGAAGTGTGATGACCTTATGGCCGGAAGCCTCGATGGCTCCGGACTCGTGGCAGTTCACATGGCCTGTCTCTGCGGAAACCACTCCCTCATAAGAGGATAAAAGCCCGTCGATGACTGTGGCGTTGGTCTGGGTGCCGCCCAC
>NZ_JAXXBR010000080.1:0-8581 GCF_037242085.1 Alitiscatomonas sp.
CAAGGTTCTGTGCTGTTCTTGTCTTTCTCAGCGACAGCTTAGATAGTATATCATGTTGTTCGCCGTTTGTCAACAACTTTTTTCATTTTTTTATTTTTCCTTTTTTTCAGGAATTTTTGTCGATATCACTCAACATCGAACGAAAAAAGTAACAGCTCCGTGAGGTCTGTCCCTCATCGGAGCTTTAATATACCATGTTCTTCCAGGAATGTCAAGCAAATTTGTGTTATTTTTTAGAACAATTTTTCCTGCTTTTTACCAATCACAAGATACGACTTTTTTTCCTTGTTTTATCTATATTTTGTGGTTATCTTCTAAAAGTCCTCACTTCTTTTTTTACCTTTTCCTATGGTCATTCTATGAAAATTGTGTACTGCAGTCATACAATTTTATCCCAGGGCCGAAAAGATTTTCGGCCCTGGGATCATTTTTTACAGCATGCCCTTTACCAGGCCCAGAATAAAATATGAGATCACGTTATGGTCGTACAGCCAGGACAGCCACGGGCTTGCCGCCACCTGCCCCATGGCTGCCGCTCCAAAATCCGTCCCAGACAGCGCAGTAAGTACCAGGCAGACGATCCATAAAAACATAAGGCCCTCCACGCCTCCCAGTACAGCTCCGGCGATCTGGTTGAGTCCTTTTATTATAGGAAGCCTTGCGATCAGATCCAGCCAGGCTGCCACAATATGAAGCAGTATAAATACCACTGCAAACAGCAGGATCGAGGCCGCCGCTTTAACGACCGTATCCGCCAGGTATCCGCCCACGTAATCTCCAAACTGCTCCACACCCAGCATCTGATACACTTCTCTATTATTATTTTCGATCAGGATCCTCTTCATCTGCTCTGGCAGCTTCAGCTCTTCGATGGTCCTTCTCTCTCCAATTCCGGCTCCATTCCCGCCGGTTCCTTCTCCGATATCCAGCACACCGTCCAAAAGCCCATCCAGGCCGACTGCATCCGCCATCCCCTGACGGATGGACTCATAGACCGGCGTATCGTTTTTAAGCCACTCTGTCACGTATGGCAGGGCCACCCGCACTGTCACAAGGCTGATCACCAGGGCCAGCGCTGACACACACAGCCGTATAAACCCTCTGTAATGGCCATACAGCACCATTCCCACCAGATATACCGCTGCCAGGATCTCCAGCCAGTGGCCGGAGAATCCAGAGACTCCTTCCATCATCTTCCATCTCCTCACTCAAGCACAAATTTTCGGATCGCACTGGCTACGCCTGCATCGTTGTTGGAAACAGTCACAAAATCCGCCGCCTGCTTCACCTGCTCCTCTCCATTTTCCATGGCAACCCCCAGACCGGCTGCCCGGAGCATGGACAGATCATTTTCTCCGTCCCCAAAGGCCATGGTCTCCTCCCTGCCGATACCGAGAAATTCCGCCAGTCTGAGAAGAGCGCTCCCTTTATCCGCGCCTGCCGCATTGATCTCCAGGTTATTGGGGATCGAGGATGTCACCAGGATCCCCGGAATCTGCCTAAGGGAAACACGCATCCTCTTTCTGGCTTCCATGTCCGTAAAAAACATGTTGATCTTATCGATCTCCTTCCCCATTTCCTTTACATACCGGATATTATCTGGAACCACCCGGCGGGTCTTCCGTATGAGCGCCGCCACTCCGGCAGAAACTGCATACCGTTCTGCGTGATCATAAAAATACTGGGTCGTACAGCCTATGCCGTCCATATAGGCATCATACATGATGTCATCCCCGCTGTCTCTGGCCATTTCCAGTACCCGCAAAGCAGTATCCACCGGGATCCGGCAGGTGCTGATGATCCGGTCCTCTTTCAGATCCGCCACCACAGCTCCATTGGTGGTTATGGCATAGTGGACTCCCGGAAGCGTCCGGATCCTGTCGGGGATCCCCCGTACCGTGCGCCCAGTGGCCGGTACGATCTGGATCCCTCTGGCCGCACATGCCAGAAGAGCCTGCCAGTTTGCCTCCGGTATCTGTTTCTCATCATCCAGGAACGTCCCGTCCATATCGGTTGCGATCAGCCTGATCTTCATTCTCCACTCTCCCTGGTCATAATCAGAAGGGGCTGCTGCAAAAAGAAAGCGCAGAATCCGCTTTTTACAGCACCCCCGGTCCATTAATCAAAAAAGTTATCTTCCCGCAAGATCAGATGGCCTTCCTTGTCATACTTTGAAGAAAACAGCCCTGTGATCTTCTTTCCAAGAGACGGTTTTTCCGCCTTATCTGCGGCTTCCTCAATAAGATCCACCGCTGCCTTCCTCGTCAGCCGGACACCATCCTCTTCCATCATCTCGATACGTTCATAGAGAGCCAGCATGCTTTTTCCCGTAATGCTACAGTCAATATCTGCCGCATACTTGCACGCATACTGCGCGAACTCCTCCAGCTCCATTTCCGTGCTGTCATCCAGATCATCCTCTTTCGGAGCTCCGGCAGCCATCTTCGGGGCCGCTGCCGCCATTTCCCGGACAGGCTCTTCCTGCTCCAGATGCGGCGGCTCCTCCCTCCTGGCTTCAGGCATATCCCGGAAATCCTCTGTTCTTCCGTCAAAGCCCTCCTCCGGCTCTGGCTCCCGGCCCTGGACCACCTCCTGGGCGATCTTTTCCTGGACCTCTGTCTGCTTTAACAGCGCCTCCTCCAGGGCCGCCTCATTCTGCTGTTTTTCCTGGGCCCTGCTGTCTGCTCCGATATACTGGAACTTGCTTGCCAGGGACATATTATTCCCATGGAGAGCCTCCAGATTCTCCGGAGTATCAATGAGCACCACGATCATGCCGCTCTTATCCCGTTCCATCAGCTCATCCAGCTCGTTCTGGACTGCGTTGCTGAGGCCTGCCGCATGTTCGATGATCAGATCCTTTCCCGCCAGTCTGGAGGCCACAGCGCTGATGCCGCGCTTGTTTAACTTCTCGCTGCTGATCTTGGCCACCGGATTCTTATGGCCTAACTCCCGGTGGATCTCTCTCAGGGCGTCCAGAGCTGCTGCCAGGCCATCCTCATCGTTGACCGCTTCGATCATAAGGTTATTCAGGTCAAGACCCTCGTCCAGAGATTCCAGTTCCAGGCTGTCGCTGTCGTCCTCTTCCTCTTCCGGACGGATGGTGCGCACGCTGCGGCGCATGGCCCGCTCTCTGTCGATCTCCGCCTGCTTTCTGGCGCGGCGCTCCTCTTCCTCTCTGCGGGCCAGCTCCCGCTCCTCTTCAGCACGGCGCAGAGCCTCTTCCTCCATCTCCTCCCGGGCCTTGGCAGCGCGGATAGCCATTCTCTGCCGCTCGATCTCCCGGTCAGACTCTTCTCCCTCCCGCTCTGCCTCCACATCCAGCACCCGCCTTGTGGGCCGGATCTCTTTAATGGAACGCAGATCGTCCAGGGTCCTTGTGGCGTCCATGTCGTCCTCTTCCACCTCTACCGTATGGGCAGCCGTATCGGAAAGCTTGGACATCTCCCGGGCCAGTTTCTGGGTCTGGGCGTCCTCATGAAGGCGCATGACCACTTCCTTTTCCACATCATAGGAAGGTTCCTCCAGCTTTGCGGCCTCCCTCCCGTCCTCATAATCATCCTGGTACGAGGGATTTCCGGCAAATTCCTCCTCCACAGCCCGGAGCTTCGCTTCATATTTGTCCCGGTTCTCCACCAGATCCATCTGATATTTGTTGAGAGGCTCGTACTCCAGCTTCAGATCCATGGCCTTTTCCACATATTTTCCCAGTCCGAACAGCAGCATGATCTTATCGCAGGTCCTGACGCACTGGTCGCCCATGCCGCCCTTGTGGTACAGCTCTGCCAGCTCATACAGCCATTTCTCGTCCACTTCCACCGCCGTATACGTTTCCAGGGCGCGGATCAGCTGGTCCAGGGGCGCTTTTTTCGCCTTCAGGATCAGGTACCGGAGAAGGTACTGGCGGGAATCATCCTGGGCCAGGTCGCAGAACTCCCGGTAATAGGCCTCAGCCTCGGCAATGTTCCCCTCCTTCAGGGCCAGGTCCGTCAGCTTGTAAAGCAGGCGCTTGCCAATAGGGGCCCGCTCAAAGGCCAGCAGCAGAATATCCTTTGCCTCCTGGTATTCCTTGTTTTTTTCATAGATCTCAGCGATCATGGAAAGCAGGCTCGCATTCCGCACGCGGTGCCAGTCGATGGTATCCGCGATCTTCATGGCCGTTTCGTAGTCTCCCCGGCTGACCATTTTCTTGATCTGCTCCACCTTTATGTTAAACTCATATTTATCCATTTCTTTTGCATCTCCTAAATTCCTCGGCCGTCTTACGCCTAAAGCTCCACACGGCCCTCCAGCGCACGTAAAAGCGTCACCTCGTCGATATATTCCAGGTCTCCGCCCACCGGCACGCCGCTGGCGATCCTGGTGACCTTGATCCCTGTGGGCTTGATCAGCTTGCTGATGTACATGGCCGTAGTCTCCCCCTCCAGGCTTGAGTTGGTCGCAATGATCACTTCCCTCACATCCTTCTGGAGTCGGGTCATCAGTTCCTTCAGCTTAATGTCCCCGGGACCGATCCCCAGCATGGGGGAAATGGCTCCATGGAGCACATGGTAGACCCCCTCAAACTTCCCGGTCTTTTCATAGGCCGCCAGGTCCCTGGGGTTCTCCACCACCATGATCACGCTGTGGTCCCTGGCCGGGCTCTTGCAGATGGGGCAGAGCTCCTGATCCGTTAAGGTATAGCACTCCCGGCAGTACCGGACGTTGTGCTTGGCGTCCCGGATGGCTCCGGAAAGCCGGTCCACCTGTTCCTCCGGCATATTGATGATATGGAAGGCCAGGCGCTGGGCCGTCTTATTTCCGATCCCCGGAAGCTTTGACAATTCCTCGATCAGCTTCGAGATCTGACTGCTGTAATAGTCCATGTTAGAAAGAAAGGCCTCCTAAACCTCCAAGGCCGCCTGTCAGCTCCGCCATAACGGCACTGGACGCCTCTTCCATCTGATGGAAGGCCTCATTGGCAGCCGCCACGATCATATCCTCCAGCATTTCCACATCATCGGGATCCACTGCCTCGGGAGAAATCTTCACAGATACCACTTCTTTTTTACCGGAAACGGTCACCGTCACTGCACCGCCGCCGGCTGCTGCCGTATACTGCTTTTCCTCCAGCTCCTTGGTCTTCTCCTCCATCTGACGCTGCATCCTCTGGGCCTGTTTCATTAAATTTGTCATATTACCGGGCATACCGCCCGGAAAACCACCGCGTTTCGCCATGATTCTTTCCTCCTGCATATTCTTTTCGTTTTTTCTGTTTATTTCTATTTTTACCTGTTTTTGATATTTTTTATTGTCCCCAGGCGCGCCGGGCTGCGGCCCGGTCCTTAATCCTCTATGGTGATATCCATATGGATATTTTCCCTCAGCTCTTCATCTGTAATATACCTGGTATCCAGACGCTCGCCGTTTTCCCTGAGGCGCGCCTTAAAATAGATGGATTTCCCGTAGGCCTGCTCCACATGGCGCTCCAGATCCCCAAGGATGCTGGGGCGGCTCCCCATGCTGAAGTTCATGGCATCGCTGAATACGATGCACAGGCAGCTGTCGCCCGCCGGCTCTACCACCGTCTCCCGGAAGCTGGGCCGTATGGACATTCCCATCTCCCGGACGATCTTTCCCCACTCATTCCGGATCAGGTTCAGATCCTCCAGCTGGGCTTTAGGAAGGGTCACCGTCCTGGGCTCCGCCTCTCTGCTTTCCAGAGACGGGGCCTGGGGCTGTACCGCCTGGGGCAGGGCTGGCTGGCTTCCGTCCCCGGCCATGTTTCCAGGCCACGGGGCCGCCGGGATCCCTTCCTCCATCTGGCGTTCCAGCCGTTCCAGCCGCTCCAGCACCGCATCCATGGACTGCTCCATCTCGGGCTTCGTCAGCCGGATAAACGCCAACTCCACAAGGACCCGCTTCTGGGCCGCAAACCGGATCTGATTCAGGACCTCGGAAAACACACGGATATACCGCATCAGCACATTTTCATCGGCCAAAGCCGCATCCTCCCTGAGCTGCTTCAGATTGTCCTCCGACATATCCAGAAGCTCCTCCGCCTCATCCGCTGTCTTTAAGATCAGGAGATTCCGCAAAAACCAGATGAAATCTGCCACAAACTGGGAAAGCTCCCGGCCCTGGATCACCATTTCTTCCAGTCTTAAGATACATTCCTTTGTCTGCCCGTTCCTCAGGGCGCCAAACAGCTCCCGGAACACCCGGTTGTCCACAGCTCCAAGTACGTCCAGTACATTCTCATAGGTAAGGGTCTCCCCATAATGGAAGGCCGCGCACTGGTCCAGAAGGCTCAGTGCATCACGCATGGAGCCGTCCCCGGCCTTCGCCACATACCGCAGGGCACGGTCCTCCACCGCCATGCCCTCTGCATCGGTCAGTTCCTTTAACCGGTCCGCAATGGTATCCACCGTGATCCGCCGGAAATCGTATCTCTGACACCTGGAAAGCACCGTGATCGGGATCTTATGGACCTCCGTGGTGGCCAGGATAAAGATCACATAGGACGGCGGCTCCTCCAGCGTCTTAAGCAGGGCGTTGAAGGCGCCAGTGGACAGCATGTGCACCTCATCGATGATATAGACCCGGTACTTTCCTTCGGTGGGCGGATACTGGACCTGGTCCCGGATCTCCCGGATATTCTCCACGCCGTTATTGGAGGCCGCGTCGATCTCCACCACATTTAAGGATGTGCCTGCCTGGATCTGCTGACAGCTGGGACACTCTCCGCAGGGGCTTCCGTCCTCTGGATGCTCACAGTTGACTGCCTTAGCAAAGATCTTGGCCACAGAGGTCTTTCCTGTTCCCCTGGTCCCGCAGAACAGATAGGCGTGGCCGATCCGCTCTGACCGGATCTGATTCTGTAAAGTCGTAACGATATGGTCCTGGCCCTTCACATCCCCGAAGACCCGGGGCCGCCATTTCCTGTAAAGCGCTGTATATGACATCTCTTATTTATCTCCGAAGCTGATCCCCAGAAGCTTTGCCTCTTTAATAATATCCGACTGGGGATCCACATGTTTCAGTTTTCCGGCGCTTTCCTCCAGGGGAATATCTGTGATCACGTTGTTTTTCACGACCACCAGCTTTCCAAAATCTCCCCGTTCGATCATAGCTGCCGCATGAGCGCCGATCCTGGAAGAAAGTACCCGGTCAAAGGGCACCGGCGCACCGCCTCTCTGCATATGGCCCGGAACCGTGACCCGGATCTCCTGTCCGGTCATCTCCTGGATCTTCGCTCCGATCTCATAGGCCACAGACTGGTATTTCTGCGCCCGTTCCTCCAGCTTTTTCTTATATTCCTTTTTGGACATGGCCGCCTCTTCTTTGGATATGGCTCCCTCTGCCACAGCCAGGATCGAGAAACGGCTGCCGCCCCTGGTCCTTTCCTTGATCTTTTTCACCACAGCGTCCAGATCATAGGGGATCTCCGGAAGCAGGATGATATCGGCTCCGCCCGCAATACCGGCGTGCAGCGTCAGCCAGCCCACCTTATGGCCCATGATCTCCACGATAAACACCCGTCCGTGGGAAGAGGCAGTGGTATGGATACAGTCGATGGCATTGGTGGCGATATCCACAGCGCTCTGGAAGCCGAAGGTCATATCCGTTCCCCAGAGGTCATTATCAATGGTCTTTGGAAGGCCTACTACGTTTAAGCCCTCTTTGCTTAAGAGATTGGCTGTTTTCTGGCTTCCATTTCCCCCGAGGACCACCAGAGCGTCCAGCTTCAGCTTATAGTAAGTGTGCTTCATCAGCTCCACCTTGTCCAGCCCGTTTTCGTCCGGAACCCGCATCATCTTAAAGGGCTGTCTGGAGGTTCCCAGCATAGTTCCGCCCTTTGTCAGGATCCCAGAGAAATCAGAGCGTTTCATCATACGGTAATTGGCATACATAAGCCCTTTATAGCCGTCTTCAAATCCAATGATCTCTACCTCATCCTGATAGATCTGGTACAGGCCCTTGGCCACGCCGCGCATGGTCGCGTTTAACGCCTGGCAGTCGCCGCCGCTTGTAAGAAAACCAACTCGTTTCATATGGTCCATCCTTTCTGTTCCGTTCTGACGGTTACGAGTCAAACAGGTACACGTCGTCCATTATGTCATTATAATACAAAGGAAACCTAGGGGCAAGAAAAATTTTAGCCACACGCGGACAAGAAGACACATACCTGAACACTCACAGATTTCAGCCTGCCCGCAACGCGAAAGAGGGCACGGTGTTTTTCAACACCGCACCCCCTTCAGGCCTAATTATATCTTTTATCCGCACGTTCTGCTTTGAATGCCCACCATAAACGTTACCCTGGCAGCCTGCTCAGTTCCGGCTCCCTCACGGCACATGAGAGGTTCCCCTTAGTGCTGCTGCATTCCTGCCCTGACACGGTTCAGAGATTCCCATTGCGTAAGACCAAAACGTCAACGCCTCTTACCAGGGGCAGCTTCACAGTGAAACACCCGGGGCAGAACATCACCCCTGCTCTAGCGGCTTGCAGGTACAGGGCACCGCTGACTCCCCGGCTGTGCGGATTAGTTAAGTATACATGGAAGCCGTGGTTTTGTCAAGTATTCCCGCCGTTTTCCGC
>NZ_JAXXBR010000125.1:0-8558 GCF_037242085.1 Alitiscatomonas sp.
CGTGTGCTCTTCCGATCTCTATCTGTGCCGAAACACGAAACCATGATCTGCCAGTTACAAAAACTTCCGTTGATTTCCAACTTTCACTCTTAATTTACCATGTTTTCCTGGAATCAACAAGATATTATCCGAATTATTATAGAATTTTTCCTCAAATCGTAAGATTTTTCCCTTATAAAGCAGAAACCGGGAGACAGCCTGTGACCTGGCCGTTTCCCGGTTCCCATTTAACCGATCCGTTCCATCTAAAATTTATTTTTTTCTGGAATCCACGTATTTTTTGATATTTGATGCATTAACAAATTTTCTGATCTCTCCGTCCTTTACAAGCACCAGTGTAGGCGCCTGCATGATCCCATAGGCATCGGAAAGCTCTGGATTTTCTTCTGCATCCACCACCTGGTACTGCTCATCCTTTAAAAATTCTTTGGCGATCTTACAGTTTGGGCAGGTCTTGGTGGTAAAGAGAAACGCGCCGTTTCCCTGGGGGATCATGGACGGCTCCTTGGCCTTCCCTTCATTTCCGGCCTTTCCCTCATTTCTGGCCTCCTGGATCTCTTCCCTGGCCTGATGAATGGCCTGGGCGATCTCCCTGGAAGCCTCCGGGGATCTCTTTAAGACGGAATGGCCGATGTCGTACATCTTCCTTTCCTTATACTCCTGGGTCTTTCCATCGTTCCAGTTCTGGACCGGACGGTAGTAGCCGGTGATCCGGCTGTAAACCTCTGCCTTTTCCCCGCATACAGGACAGGTGAAGTGTTCACCGTTCAAATAGCCGTGTTCCCGGCAGATGGAATAGGTGGGAGACAGCGTATAGTAAGGAAGCTTATAATTTTCTGCAATGGTCCGTACCAGCTTGGCCGCTGCCTTCCAGTCGGGCAGCTTTTCGCCCAGGAACGCATGGAACACCGTACCGGAGGTATACAGGGTCTGCAGCTCGTCCTGGATATCCAGGGCGTCAAACACATCCGCTGTATAGGATACCGGAAGGTGGGAGCTGTTTGTATAATAGGGCGTTCCGTCCTTCTCGCACCCGGCGGTGATGATATCCGGATATTTTTCCTTATCGTGTCTGGCCAGACGATAGGTGGTGGACTCCGCCGGAGTTGCCTCCAGGTTATACAGGTCGCCGTACTCCTCCTGGTAGATCACAAGACGGTCCCGCATATGGTTCAGCACATTCTTTGTAAACCTCTGGGCCTCCGGGCTCACCAGATCCTTCCGGATCCACCGGGCATTTAAGCATGCCTCGTTCATACCGATAAGGCCAATGGTGGAGAAATGGTTTTTAAAGGTGCCCAGATACCGCTTGGTGTAGGGGTACAGGCCGCCGTCCAGAAGCTTTGTGATCACTTCCCGCTTGATCTTTAAGGAGCGGGCCGCAATGTCCATCATATGGTCCAGACGCTCGTAAAAATCGTCTTCATCCTTTGCCAGATATGCGATCCTGGGGATGTTGATGGTCACAACGCCCACAGAGCCCGTGCTCTCTCCGGAACCAAAGAAGCCGCCGGTCTTTTTCCGCAGCTCGCGGAGATCCAGGCGCAGGCGGCAGCACATGCTGCGCACGTCGCTGGGCTGCATATCGCTGTTGATATAGTTGGAGAAATACGGAGTGCCGTATTTGGCGGTCATTTCAAACAGCAGCCGGTTGTTCAGATTGTCGGACCAGTCGAAATCCTTTGTGATGGAGTAAGTAGGGATTGGATACTGGAAGCCGCGGCCATTGGCATCTCCCTCGATCATGGTCTCAATGAAGGCCCGGTTGATCATATCCATCTCCGCCTTGCAGTCTCCGTAGGTGAAGTCCATTTCCTTTCCGCCTACGATAGCCGGCATATTGGCCATATCGTCCGGCACCGTCCAGTCCAGGGTGATGTTGGAAAACGGAGCCTGGGTGCCCCAGCGGCTGGGGGTATTGACGCCATAAATAAAGGATTCGATGCATTTCTTCACCGCCGGATAGTCCAGGCGGTCCGTCCGTACAAAGGGCGCCAGGTATGTATCAAAGGAAGAAAACGCCTGGGCTCCGGCCCACTCGTTCTGCATGATCCCCAGGAAATTCACCATCTGGTTGCACAGCACGGAAAGGTGCCTTGCCGGGGAGGAGGTGATCTTTCCAGGGATCCCGCCTAAGCCCTCCATGATCAGCTGCTTTAAGGACCAGCCGGCGCAGTATCCGGTAAGCATGGACAGGTCATGGAGATGCAGGTCTCCGCTCCTGTGGGCCTCGGCGATCTCTGTGTCATAGATCTCCGACAGCCAGTAGTTGGCCGTGATCGCCCCTGAGTTGCTTAAGATCAGTCCGCCCACAGAATATGTAACTGTGGAATTTTCCTTCACACGCCAGTCCTCTACCTTCACATAGCTGTTCACCACATCCTTATAATCCAGGATGGTGTTTTTCATATTGCGGATCCTCTCCCGCTGTTTTCTATATAAAATATAAGCCTTTGCCACATCCGTATATCCGGTCTCCTCCAGCACGTGCTCCGCGCTGTCCTGGATCTGCTCCACAGAGATCTTTCCGTCCTTCATCTTATTCTGGAAATCTGCCGTTACCCGGAGGGATAAAAGCTCCAGGATCTCATTGTTGTAGTCCTTTTTTGTGGCTTTAAAGGCTTTCTTGATTGCTTCTGTGATCTTCCCTAAATTAAAATCCGCGATCTCACCATCGCGCTTGATGACCTGTATCATCTATATTCCCCTTTCTTCGGATATCGCCAATGTCGTATTCCCTATTATAGCAGAGCCGAAATAAAAACACAATATCTGGTTTTCTTATTTTTATCATAAACCAGATATTGTGTAGTTATCCACAGGTTATCCACCAGGTATGTGCATATCCCTTTCTGTATCTCTCTTTACCGGTACAGCTCCTCAAACAGCTCCACCGGCACGTAGGCCGTCACATGGATCCCGTCCTCCTTATATTCCTCTGACAGGAGGCGGCCGTTTTTCCGGATCCGCTGGATCCGCCCGGCCTCTGCATAGGAGAACACCTTTTCAAAATAGATCCTCCGGCTCCGGAGGATGGTCTCCAGGACGCCCAGAAGGTCCGGGAGCCCCTCTCCCGTCTTTGCAGAGATCTTCACCCGGTAATCGGCTGCCATATCCCGGCCTGCGGTATCGGCTCCCTCCCGGTCGATCTTGTTGAACACAGTGACGATCTCCTTATCTGTGATCTCCAGCTGGCGCAAAGTCTCATAGACCACATGCATCTGCATATCCATCTGGGGATTGGAGCAGTCCACCACATGGAGGATCACATCGCTGTACTTTGCCTCCTCCAGAGTGCTCTTAAAGGCTTCGATCAGATGGTGGGGGAGCTTCCGGATAAAGCCTACCGTATCCGTTAAAAGGATCCGCTCGCCTCCGGGCAGGGTAAGGGCCCGGGTGGTGGGGTCCAGAGTGGCGAACAGCTTGTCCTCGGCCAGGATCCCAGCCTGGGTCAGACGGTTTAACAGCGTGGATTTTCCCGCGTTGGTATAGCCCACGATGGCCGCCGTCAAGGCCCCTCCGTTTTCTCTTTTTTTCCGCACCACCTCCCGGTGGCGCTTCACATCCTCCAGCTCAGACTTCAGCTGGCTGATGCGCTCATGGATCAGACGCCGGTCCACCTCCAGCTTCTTCTCTCCCGGTCCCCTGGTGCCGATCCCTCCTCCCAGACGGGACAGGGAATTTCTGAGCCCCACCAGGCGCACGGCCCGGTACCGGAGCTGGGCCAGCTCCACCTGGATCTTTCCCTCCCTGGTCCTGGCCCGGGATGCGAAAATATCCAGGATCACCATGGTGCGGTCCATGACCTTCGTATCCAGGGCGTCCTCCAGGTTTTTAAGCTGGGCCGGGGAAAGTTCGTCGTCACAGATAATGCCTGTGGCGTCCAGCTCCCATAAAAGCTCCTTCACCTCTTCGATCTTTCCCTTCCCCAGATACGTCCCTGGATGGACGTTCTCCCGGTTCTGGATCACCTTTCCCACCGTAACGGCCCCCGCCGTAGACGCCAGCTCCTCCAGCTCGTCCACCGAGGCGGCCGTATCATCGTCCTCTCCGGTGCTCACGGCCACCAGGATCACCCGTTCCTCCTGCTCCTTTAATTCAATCATTTCTGCCATGAAAAACTCCTATCTCGTCTTCAAAAAGGCGATCTCATGCTCCGCCGCTTCATCGCTTCCAAACTCTTCCGTATATGCCTGGAACAGCTCCAGAGCCTTCTGGTACTGGCCCAGATGCTCAAAACAGACCGCCTGGTTGAATTTAAGCTCCCGGACTGCCGTCCGGTCCGAAAGAGCCAGGCCTGTCTCACAATAGCTGAGGGCTGTTTCATAGTCCCCCGCCTTGATCTCCGCCATGGCCAGGCGGTTATATACAGAGGTACCGGCCTTCCCCGACTGGATCAGCTCCGTATAAACGGCGTCTGCCCGTTCCTGATCGCCGGAATCCAGGTACGCCTCTCCCACAGCCGTCATGGCCTCTGCGAAGCCCGGGGCCGTTCCGTCCTCGTCCAAGGCCCTTCCCTGCTCCAGCTTTTCCCAGGCTCCGGCGGGATCCCCGGCCTTTGCCAGGGACAGAGCGGCAAAATAGCCGTATTCCGCCCGCTCTTTGTCGATCTGGCTCAGGATATCATACGTATGGGCGGCAGCTTCATAGTCCTTAAGACCATATTCGGCCTCTGCCCGGTATTTCAGGATATCCACCTCAAAGTCTGTGACCCGGTCTGCGTCCTGGATCAGCGCCTCAAACTGGTCCAGGGCCCCCTCGTAGTCGCCGCTTTCTAAAAGGGCGATCCCGTTTTCCCGGGCGGCCTTCTCCTCCTCTGTAACTCCTTTGCAGCCCGTAAGAAGGACCGCCGCTGCTGCCAGGACCGCCAGCGGTCTTAAGTGTTTCCGGAAATTCTGTTTCATATGCGCTCTCCGTCCCTATCTGGTGGTGCTGCCAAAGCCGCCGTTTCTTTCCTCCGTCGTCTCGTCGTCCACGGTGATCCCATATTCCAGGAAGATCCCCTGGGCAAAGCCCGTTCCTTCCTTTACCTCCAGACGCTTTCCCTCCCGGCTGTCGTTGGTCAGCTTGATCTGGATATGCCCCTCATTGTCGGAGCCATAATAATCACTGTCGATGATCCCCACCGTATTATTCAGCTGTAAACGGTATTTAAAGCCCAGACCGCTCCTGGGATAGATCTTAAGGACCCAGCCGTCGTCGATCCTGGCCCGGATCCCGGTGAGGATCCTGGTGCACTGGCCCGGATCCAGGGAAAAGCCTGCGGGGGCAAAAAAATCGTATCCGGCGGAACCGGCGGTGGCGCGGCGGGGAAGGCGGATGGAATCATAGATCTCCTGGATCCGGTCCTCGCTGTCATCGGGATACTCTGACTGCCAGTCGGTGAGAAACTGTTTAAAGGATATTTTTTCAAATTTTGCGATTCTTTTCATTATTCTGAAATTTTCTCCTGTCTGATATTTTATGACCATTCAAGCAGCCCCCGCCTGCGGCAGGGGCCTCCTCCGGCCCATGGATGGATCGGGGGAAATCCGTGCTGGATTCTACTATATCAAGTTTGAGGGGGGATTTCAATGGGGAATATTTTTTCTCATGTCCGCATGGGACGCGCCGCCCCGCTCTCCGGGATCTGCACTGGGTTTCGGAGCCGTTGAGGCTTATAGAAGTCCCTGGGATATGGACCGCGGCTCCTGCAAATGTGCATCTCCCGGAGAGCGGGGCGGCGCTGGCGGCTGGCGGAAATTAAAAGTACCCGCGCACAGATCTCATGCCTCTGTACGCGGGTGCTTGTATAACTACCGTTTCTTATGGTTCCAGTCTATTTTCCTGCAAAGTTCCTGCAGATCTTCACTAACATATCGCCGCTGCCTACGTTGTAGCCGCTGCATGCGTAAACGGCGTTAAGCTCCTTTGTGGTAACGATGATCAGAGGAAGCTTCTCCGGGTCCACATACATTCTGCGGGCCAGTGTCTCCACATTGGGAACGAAGGTGTCGTAGAGAACACGGATCCTTGGGAAGGTGCTGAGGACCTTGGTCAGCTTGGCGTTTTCCAGGGCTGCCTTGTCTTTTACCATAAAGATGATATCGGCGGACAGATTCTGGAAGTCGGCCTCCTGCTCCAGCATCTCGTTTAAGATATGCTCCGTGGGCTCCTTACCCTGCTCTAACCACATGAGCACAGCCGGGTTCTTTGTGAGCTCGCTGCCCTTGACCGTATTGCCGTTTTCATCGGATACCTTGAACTCGTCCAGAGTGAAGTTATCCAGCATGTCGGCCAGATCTGCATGGTATTTCTCCAGCTTCACAGTCTTTGTCTCGCCCTCGCCCACCACAAAGATGTACCGGCTGGCGAAGATATTTCCGTTGGGAAGACGGTTGTCGGTGATGACCTTGTACTGACCGGCAGGAACGGAGATCTTCAGCTCATTGCCGTCCCATTTTTCATTTTCCAGATCCAGGGTCTGGTATCCGCCGTCCACAAGCTGGCTCACAGAAAAGTCCGGGAAGTATGCCCAGTTCTCGCCCTCTCCCTTCTGGAAGACGATGGTGCTGCCCCCCTTGTCCAGGATCTCCACCGGAACGAAGCGGCCGTCCTCATAAACCTCTGCCAGCTCGTTGATGGGGTTCACTCTGGATACGATGCCCAGGGCGCGGCAGATGGCCACAAACAGGATCTTTTTGGAGCGCTGGTTTCCGTTCTTTACGGTTAAGGCTCCCACTGGACGGGTCACGATCTGACCGTACTCGATATCCGGGTTGAAGGCGATCTCTTTATTGATATACTCCCATACGGATCTGGGATCCTTACGGAAGGCAGCCTTTTCTTCCTCTGTAAAGAAGTCCAGGATGAACTGGCGGTTCTTTCTTAAGGGCTCGTTGAACACACGCGGGCATACCACATACTGGTAGAACAGCTCCTCATCCTCAAAGGTATAATCCTTTGTAAGGGCCAGGGCCTCTTTTAATACATCTGTATCCACGTCTCTTCTGTCCTTTTTGGAAAGAGTCAGAAGCAGCTTCTCTTTTGCGTGGGCAGAGAAGGTCTCATCCTCTAAAAACTCCTCCAGACGGGTCACATTGCTGCGGCTCTCAAACAGAAGCTCGTAGATCTCCTGGCCGTAACCGTATTTGTCCACAATGGCCTTCGCCTTATCTGCATCAAACATGGCTGCCACTCTGGCCTCACGCTTTTTATTGGCAGCGTCAGTCTTCTTCATGCCCAGCTCTTTCTGTTCCTCTGTGGGCTTTGCGCCGTTGACGATCTGGTCCTTGGGTGCAATGGAAACAAAGTGCTCCCATGTATCATAATTCACCGGCTCATTCTTTAAAACGATCTCCACTGTATCCACATCCGGAGTATAGACCAGACGCTCGCAGAATACATCGCCCTTCTTTACATGGATATGCATGGTTCCCAGGCCGCAGGTCAGGCCGCAGCAGCCGTTTTCGTCGGTATCCATGATGGCAGCATCAAAGAAGCTGGAATAGTTTAAGATCCCAAAGCCCACCTGGGCGCCCTGTACCGGCTTCCCGGCCTCGTCCTTTACGCAGACCTTCAGATATTTTGTAACTGCATATAATTTCAGGTTATTCAGGAAAGAAGCCATTCCCACCTTGGAGATGATCTCCTCTCCGCTGATCTCGCCGAAGCAGCGGCTGTGGATCAGCATGGCGCGGCTGGCAGCGTTGGTGAACCAGCCCTTATTTAATACCTCCTCCGGCTCGCAGGCTCCAAGGAAGTGCCATGCGCCGTCGCAGTAGACCTCCACCCAGGCGTGGTTGTCGTCACAGTGGGCCCAGCGCGGTGTGTAGATCTGTCTGGCAGGAATACCGATGGCACGGTATACGTTTACGCCGAAGGCTGATTCCTCGCCGCAGCGGCCGTATGCAGAATAATATGCTCCCAGTGCGGAGATGGTACGGCTGTCGGTGGCCTGGTACATTACATTTTCTGCGTTCCAGTAGTTGGCCTCGATGATGGCGTCGTGCATGGAAAGGCTGTTGACACGGTCTGCCAGCAGTCCATAGAAGAATTTACGGCAGTCACAGAGCTCTTCCTCGTTGACACGCACATGGAGCACATAGTTTAAGAAGATGTCCTCCGGAAGATCCTTTGCAAAGGGGGAATTTTCCCTTAAGAACACTCCATGCGCTGCGCAGGACTGGAAGATCTCAAAATCGTAGTTGGCCAGGTCGCTTAAAGGGCTGTTGGCATAGATCCATTTGATGGCGGCGATCACATCGGCGCTTTCCGTCTTTTCTGCCTGTGCCAGTCTGGAGAGGATTTCTTCTCTTTTCTTCTCTCCTGCTTTTTCTAACAGGCGGCTGAACTTTTCTTCCGCCGCTTTCATTGCTTTTTCTGTAAACATCATAGAGTTCTCTCCTGTCTTTTGGTTTTATACAAGGGAAAAGGCAAGTCCATTTCCAAAAGAACCTGCCTTTCCCTTCTGCCCTCCGGGGATCTTATTTACCAAAGGAATGCACGATCTCTGCGCACTCTCTGAATTCCTGTTCGTCTGTCTCCCAGATCTCATACTCGGAAAGGGTGGGAAGTCC